>NZ_JAEPPI010000001.1:1500000-1605420 GCF_017641085.1 Gracilimonas sp.
TCCAGGTATTTAACATCTGCAAATACCGCTGCAGGCTGATAAAAACTTCCTACCAGGTTTTTCCCGGTATGATGATTGATGCCGGTTTTCCCTCCAATCGAGCTATCCACCATGGCCAGCAAGGTAGTGGGGATGTGGATAAGCGGAAGTCCGCGTAACACCGTAGCCGCTACAAAGCCGGACAAATCACCGGTTACCCCGCCCCCAATGGCGATCAGCGGCGTTCCTCTTTCAGCGCCTTCATTCAGAACAAAATCCACAGCCTGCTTATAGATTTCGATGTTCTTCGCCTGCTCTCCCCGGGGGACTTCAAAAATGTGAAGCTCTTTAAAGTGAGATTTCAACGCCTTCTCAAAATGGGTGCGGTGATGCTTCAGCACAAAAGCATCCACCATCAAAAAGACTTTTGCGGAGCCGTAATGCTGTACAAACTCCTCCAGTTCTGCACTTAAATCGTAGCCAAAGTGCAATTCATAAATATCTTCCGTGGAAGTTTGGACTGAAATAGAATCAGACATGCCGGGTAATTTTTTCGATGGCCGCTTCCGTCATTTCCTCAACAGTTGAAAATAACGGTGTTTTAATTGCAACCTGAGCCTGTTTGTAGAATTTTTCTCGACCTGAATATAAGGCTTTCAGCTCTGTAAAGAGAGTATCCCTGGATTTAATTTTTCCGTCCTTATTAAACACAATCGGGCGCTCATTGCTTTGCAGCACTCTGTCGGTTATTTGTTCCAAAGGCGTATCCACAAAAAGCAGCAACCCGTTCACCTTCAGGTGATCAACAATGCGCTGATTTTGCAGGGCTCCCCCGCCCAGCGACACCACTCCTCTGAAATTACGGGTCAGATCAAGCAGGTATTCCCACTCCTTTTCCCGGAAGTAGTGCTCTCCGTGCTCATCGAAGATGGCGCGGATGCTTTTGCCCTCCCTTTCAACAATAACCTCATCCAGGTCGCGGTATTCCCGCTCCAGCTTCCCGGCCAGGGCTTTGCCGAGTGTGCTTTTCCCGGATGCCATGAAGCCACACAGGTACATACTGTCTTTAAATTTTTGCAGTCGGTAAGAATTCATTTCGTAGGTTTTTTAGGAGTCACCATTTCCACCTCTTCCCGATCCACAACTACCGCACCGGGGGATGATCCTTTGGGTTTGCGCACGTATTTCTTTTTGGTGATGATCACCGGAGCCAACTTGGATCCTTTTGATTTCGAATTATAAGCAGCGTAGGAAGCAGCCTCCAGCAGCACCTTCTTTTCCGGCATGCCTTTGTCATTCCCCATTCTGATGACCAGGTGAGAGCCGGGAACACCGCGGGCGTGCATCCAAACATCCTCTTTGTGGGCTTTCTGAACCAGCGTATCGTTGCTTTTGGCATTCTTCCCGATCCACACCGGATAGCCCTGTACCTCCAGCGTGTGAAAGGGCAGCTGTTCTTCGTCGCCTGAGTTATCCTGATTTCGGTACTCCTTCAGCTCTTCCTCACGATCTTTCTCCCAATCCTTAAACTCCCAGAGGTTGGTAATCTCCTCCGCTTCTTCCAACAAACGCTCTGCCTTTTCTTTTTCTTTTTGCATGATGGGGATGCGCTTCATGGCTTCCTCATACGATTTCTCCGCACCGGCCGACTTCTTGTAATACCGCTGGGCATTCCCGGCTATATCCAGATCAATTTCAAGTGGGATGGTTACCTTTTCGCCTTCATTATACAGGTCATCCACTTCGATCTCTTCTTTGTTGACATCCCCGAGATGAGCATTGGCCATCAAAATATGTCCCCATTGCTCGTATTTCTCAGCCCGTTCCAGCCCTTTATCGGCCTGCTCAAGGTTTTGGAGGCCTGATTTGGTCCGTTTAATTTTTCTTTTCAGGCTTTTAAGGAGGGATGATTTACGTTGACGGAGCCGCTGATCCCGGGAGTAATTTTTGTACCGATAGAGAATAAGATCGTTTACACTATCGAACTCTTTTTCCGTCTTAACAGGCAGTGTTTCTTCGGACAACAGCGTGGTATCTCCATTTTCCAGAAGACGCGGGAAAGGTTTGTTTTCCATTTCATCACAAACTTTACGCACGAACTCCTGAAGCTCCTCTTCCCCCGCTTCATCAAGATTATAAATATCTATCAGCTCCTGAATATTTTGCCGTGGGAACATCGCGTTTATAGCCACTATTTTATTCTTGGTGCTTTTTCGGCTGATGTCCTCCTCAATCTCGTACACATTCAGTTTCTGAGGACTTGGCGGTTCCTCTTCGGTTTCATCGTACTCTTTAAATACCTCGATGATCTCCCCCTCTTTGGAAAGAAACACATTCGAGCGATTGCTGAACAGCCTGAAATGCAGCTTGTGCCCGTCTTCAAAATGAATAAACAGCCACCGGTCGGTTTCCGGGATGGTTATATCGGTGATTTCCATACCATAAATCTTCTCAAAGAAATCGATGGTGTTGCTCTTTTTTGCCCCCCGAAAACTGTCTATATAAAGAGCAATATTTCCGGGGGCCGAACTGAAGCATAATCGGTGCTTAGCGGCCTCTGTGTGTACAAAAAACTCCAGATAATTTTTATATGGACTGACCGCCTGCTCGATTTTACCGGCAGTTAACTTGTTTTTAAGCTCTCGCTTTAGATATATTAGCTCGTAATAGTTCATTTAATTTGAGGGGAAAATACAGGTTTAATGCATTATCCAATATTTAATTCTATCGTAAATACCGTAGAATCACAATTGGGGAAAAGAGGGATTAAAGCCGAGAAATTCAGGACCTGGGAAGATAATAAGATTCATGCCACCGGATTAGAATTAATCATTAGTCTGGACAAAGTTTCAAACTTCATGAATTCGCTTTCCATTAATTTTGACTGGGACAGCTTTAGAGAAACAACTATGGCCAAAGAGCTGGAAGGTATGAATAGTCATCCGTTTCTCAAGATTGAAACCCTGACTAAATCAACCGTCACTCCTACCATTGACGTTGAAATGAGCTGGCTGTTTGATATCGACCGCTGTCAACCCGAAATACCCGGAGAAGCCGGCAATTACCGTATCGAAAAAGCCAGCCGGTGGATGGAATCCATTAGCAAAAAAGTAAATGAGCTGCTGGCTAAAGACGATATCATTACCCGCTGGCACATCGAAATTGACGGGGATGAGAACGGCCGCTACCTCTCCGCCATTAACCTTATCTCTTACTTCCAATACGAACTGACTTCGCCCAAAAGCCTGGAAGAAGTTCAGCATCTGGTAAGCCGAAAGCTTCAGGATTTACTCCTTAAAGCCAACCGGGTTATTTACCTGGCTGATGAAATACTCGATGATTCGGTAGCAGCGTAATTGTATCCGCTCGAATTGGCAACGACGCAGAGCGTCGGTGCAAGTAAAAAAGAGTCATCCTGAGGGTACTCCTGAAAGATCTTTGCTCTTACTGGCTGGTAAGTATTTCATAACAAAGGTTCATCCTACCTACGGAAGACAGGCACTGTCGCTCTGAATGACAATCATGGTAATCCTGAAATCAAGCCAATCAAGGTTCCTAAGTTTTTGAACCTTGATTTATGGGATTGAAAGATTGGCTTGATTAGTATAAGCGTAACATTTTGAAAAGGAATCTTTTCTTGAGATGTCTTTAAAAAAACATTTCATAACAAAGACCTATTACCTAGCCGGAAGTTCTTTTTTTTTGTCATCGCGAGGAGCCTGGTTTTGCTATAGGATCAAATAGGTATTCGACGCGGCGATCTCCTTGTCAGGACTCTTTGCCGTTACCGGGAAATTGCTTCGTCGTTATGCATACGGTTCCTGCGTTTGGCTAAGCCGGCTCCTCGAATTACCTAACATCTACAGCAATGACCAACTGGTTTAAAAATCAGGCTTAGCTTACTCAGTCGTAGGTGTAAAACCCTTCGCCGGTTTTGTTGCCGAGTTTGCCGGCATCTACCATTTTGACCAGCAGCGGTGCGGGACGGTATTTAGGATCTTTGAAGCCTTCATACAGCACGTTCAGGATATCTAGACATACATCCAGACCGATAAAATCTGCCAGTCTTAGCGGACCCATCGGATGCGCCATTCCCAGCTTCATTACTTCGTCCACATGTTCGGCTGTGGCTACTCCCTCTCCTACGCAAAAGATGGCCTCATTAATCATGGGCATCAGCACGCGGTTGCTTACAAAACCGGGAGCATCGTTCACGGGAACCGGAACTTTATTTAATTTCTCTGATGTCTCTTTAACTATCTCATAGGTTTCATCATCGGTTTGGAGTCCGCGTACAATCTCAACCAGCTTCATTACCGGAACGGGATTAAAGAAGTGCATCCCGATAAACTTCTCCGGGCGGGATGTTAAAGCCGCCAGCTTGGTGATGGAAATAGAGGACGTATTTGATCCCAGAATAGCATGATCGGGAGCAGCTTTATCGACTTTTTCCCAAACTGTTTTCTTGATCTCAAAATTCTCGGGAACAGCCTCAACAACCAGGTCAACATCTTTCACCCCTTCTTCAACATCCAGAAAGATGCTGATTCCATCCATTGTTGCTGATTTCTTAGCCTCATCGATCTTTTCTTTCTTCACCATGCGATCCAGGTTTTTCTCTATGGTCGCTACGGCTTTATCCGCAAATTCCTGTTTGGTTTCGATGAGATTCACGGAAATGTCATTCATTGCAAATACATGCGCAATTCCATTTCCCATTGTTCCGCCGCCTATCACAGCTACTTTCTTTACGTCCATTTTGTCCGGTTATTTTCAGTTTTAATTTTCATCAGATTAGGGCTTTTGGAAGCGTTTTTCAAGGAACCAGAGTTCATTTTTTGCAAAAACTTCCTGCCCTGAATTAGTTCGTTTAAGGATGTTACTAAATTTGGTAACGAACCGTAGAAAAGCTTAGAAGTTGAATCGAAGATTGGCTGTTATCCCTGGTTCACCAAAAGTATTCACATAGCTGAAGTTGGCTTCCGGGGTGTTATCGACAAGATCTCTGGCATGGATGAAGGCACTGATTCCACTTACCAAGCGATTAGCCACCATCAGGGCAACCAACGTTGGCAGCTGACTGCGGTTACGCTCTACCCGTTCCCGTGCATCCTGATACTGAAAGCGATG
Organism: Gracilimonas sp.; assembly: GCF_017641085.1. Classification (NCBI taxonomy): domain Bacteria; kingdom Pseudomonadati; phylum Balneolota; class Balneolia; order Balneolales; family Balneolaceae; genus Gracilimonas; species Gracilimonas sp. The sequence continues at coordinate 1,505,110 of NZ_JAEPPI010000001.1, forward strand.
TTGAGTGCTTTCCCAGTTCCATTGGTATTCGGATGACTCAGGAAAAACCTGATCCCAGTTTCGGGTCCGGAGTTGGGCATCGTTATAGGCAGCAAGGTTGTCATAATTTCCTACTGCAATGATAAAATCTCTCGACTTGCCTGATAAATCGGTATTAGCGCGGGCTTCAGCAAAGGTGAAATAATCTTGTTCCAGGTAATTGGCACGAGCATCTAATCCAAAATATGAGAGCACCAGCACTACTTCTCCCGCCAAATGATATTTACCCCGGTTCCAGTTATCGTTTTCAGCGTAATAATGTCCCCATCCCGGAACTACCAAAGACCGAAAGAATGCCCCTTTAGGTGATGGAAAATCTTCTTTTTGCTGAACCTGCGCTTGAACTTCAACCGAAAATACTACCGTAAAAATCAGCAGGAACACCCAACATCCAACAACGAACGCTGAAGTATTTTTTTGCCTGAAATACTTACTAATACATGCTCTCATACTCTGGTTTTAAACGTTCGGTGTTCCATGTTCGATGTTCTTTACTCAGCGTTCTTCTTCCTTTCTCTGCCCCAATGTCGGAAAATAGAAATGCTAAATCCAGCCATTAGAATAAAGGTGCCGGCCCAAACTACCGATATAAAGGGTTTCTCATCGGCTACAATTAGTACCCATTCCGGCTCATATTCTTCTTCGAGGCCGGTTATGGTTAACTCAATGTTGTTTTCCTGGGGATTGATTTCCGTGAACTGAAACTCCAGGTTAAAATCAGGAATTCGTGCCGGTGGAGAGTAAATGTAGCTTTGTCCATCCTGACTATAAACGGCAAATAATGGTTCAAGAGTTATAATCCTGCTGCTTGCCGGATGTATCAACTCGACCTGAGCCCGTACGCCAATAGAGGTATTTGGAGGTAATTCCGAAGTATCGGTTCGGGCGTAGTCCACAAACCTGATTTTGAATTTACCCACATCAACGGTTTGACCCGGGTTGAATTTAATCTTCTGAACTTCGGGAGAATCCTCGGCGGTGGTATCCTGAGCGGCTGCATTCTGCATCATGCTTCGGTTTTCAGCAGCACGGTCGTTTTGCTCCTGTACATACGAACTACCACCCACATATAGATAGATATCACTAAGCAATCCTGTTCTCACATCGGGATCTACCGACCACTGTATGTTTTCGGCGGTGGAAGTGGTAAGCATCGGATAGACTTCCGGGTTCATATAAAAAGGCTTGCCGCCGTCAACCGGTTCAAACTTGATTCGGTAGGTTTGCTGACCGCGACGCACCGAATTATCCAGCTCATACCCTTCGTAAGTCAGCATATATCGGTTATCAACGAGCACGGGCTCATTCAGGTTCAGTAATAGCATTTCCTCTTTTTGGGTGACTTTGAAGCCTTGCTCGTCAGTTACCTCTCCCTGTTCAACTGCAGCATTGTAATTGGCTGTTTTTTGATCCACGAGATAGGAGTTGTACGCTGATGATGCCAAAATTCCCACCAACAATAATCCAAAGCCCACGTGAGTAAGTGATCCACCAACAAGTTTGGGATTTTGAAAAGCAAGGCGAACCATCACCCAGGCATTCCCTACCACAGCGAAATATCCGCAGAACAGGTACACCATGTAATAGATATTCCGTACGTCTCCAAGAATAATGGAGAGAATGGTTACGGCACTGGTTACCAACAGCGGGTTAATTAAAGCTGAAGCCAGTGATTCAGCGTCATATTTCTTCCAAAACAGATACTGCCCCAACACGGTGAAAATCGCCATAACCATGGCAATGGGCATACTCCAGTCGTTATAAAAACTGATTTCCGGTGGGGTTGGATTCTCAACAAACAGCTTTCCAATGATCGGGGAGCTGGTTCCAAGAATAATTACCAAACCAAGGATAAGTAAAAGCATAGCCCCGGTTACCGTCATAAACTCCCGGCTGAGGAATTTAGATTCTTTTTCGGGAGACGGAAGTTCTTTATATCTCCAGAAAAACAGCCCCAGTCCCAATAGTGTTACAACGAGCATAAATGCCAGGAGCTGATTATACAATCCAAGATCCACAAAGCTGTGTACGGATGAGCTTCCCAGAATTCCGGATCGGGTCAGGAAGGTTTCATAGACAACCGCTACGTAAGCCAGAATAGCAAAAAGAATGGATGACTTCTGAGCTATGGAGCTTTTCCGCTGAATAATCATGGTGTGAATGCCCGCCGTCCCGATTAACCAGGGGACCAGGGATGCGTTCTCAACCGGATCCCAGGCCCAGTATCCACCAAAGGAGAGCGTGACGTACGCCCAATATCCTCCGAGAAAAATGGCCGTCAGTAAAGCTACATTTGCGCTTAGGGTCCATGGAAGTGCCGGGCCAATCCACTCATTATACTTTTGCTTCCACAGCGCGGCCATGGCAAAGCAGTACGGAATGGTCATCATCGCAAAGCCGACAAATAATATGGGTGGATGAATCATCATCCAGGGGCTTTTAAGCAAGTCATTTAATCCGCTCCCATCCTGTGGAACAAAGTCAGGATTAGCTTGCAGAAACGGAGCGTTGGGCATCTCTTCAGCGATGGTTCGGAATGGAGATGCTCCCAGTTTCAACCCAAAAACATCCCAGCCTAATAACATTGACAGCAGGAATACCTGCGTAAGCGTGAGGAAGAACAGCACCGGTGCTTTATAGGGGGCTCGCGTCCATTTCATCAACCCAAAACCAAAGAAGGCGGAAATCAGAATCCAAAGCATAAAGCTGCCTTCCTGTCCGCCATAAAAAGCAGACCAAAGATATCGTGGCGCTAAATCAAGGCTGGTGTAATTGAACACATAATAGTACTGAAACTGGTGCTGGAAGATCAGGTACACCAAAATGCCTGAAGCAACGACGAGAAAAGTAGTTTTTGCAGCAAACAGCCAGTTACCCGCACGAAGAGTACGATTTTCGTCCCGGTTAGCTGAAATGAAATAGAAGATCATGGCCGCCAAAGAAGTAACGAAAGAGGCGGAGATCAGGATTTTACCAATGGTTCCTAACATAGATTTGCGTTATCCCTGAGAAGCTTCACTGAATTGACTTGGGTCGGCATCGTTGTACTTAGACGGACACTTCATCAGCATCTCGTTTGCGTAGAAAGTATCGCCTCTCATTTCACCGATGACAACCAGCTGGTCAGCCTGTTCAAAATTATTGGGCTTGGGCTTGGAGTACACCACTTTTTTAGAAACGCCGTCTTCGTCTTTCATGTAGAAAACGAATTTTCTGGTTTCCAGAGAAAATTCAGCTCCTTTTTCTTCATCCCAGGTTCCGGGGATATGGGCACTGCTCATTTCAGTTGCGCCTTCAAAGGTTGTGTAGGTACTAATGCTTTCACCAAAGTTGTACATCAACAGAGAGGTAAACCCAACAATGGCTACAATTCCTATAATCAGTTTTGGTTTCATGCGTCTTTTGATGATTGAATTTGTTCTTCCAGTTTGCTCACTTTCTTATCTACCCGGAATAGAAAAAACAGGAGTACCAGCCAGATAATCAGGCTCACTCCCAACACTACATATATTAATTCGTTTGAAGACATAAATTGAATAAATGCGCCGGCCTCTTCCGCCCCGGGTGCTCCGCTCCAGTTATCAGAGTAAGCTTGGGTGAGGGTGTCAACGGCAGTGAGTGAATCTTCTTGCATCAATTTTTGAATTTATTTTAGACTGTAAACTTACGAATTATCGATCTCGAATTGAACCTTTTTATACCTGTGAACCACATCGTAGATCCAGTATCCAAGAGCTATAAATCCGATAAATGCCGGGTATAAAATATAGCGAAGTTCATCGGCTGTTATCTCACTGAAAGCAGGATTTCCATCTGCTCCCGGGTGCAGGCTTGTTAATTGTCGCGGAACCACATACAACAAAAAAGGAATGGTGGTAACTGCAAAAATATTGTAAACGGCGGCTAATTTTGCGCGTTTCTGTTCGTCATCAAAAGCCGACCGGAGCATGAAATAAGCCACATATATCATCAATGCCAGTGCAGCCAGGTTCATCTTTGGTTCGGCGAACGTCCACCACGATCCCCAGGTAAAACGTGCCCAGAGCGAGCCGGTCAACAATCCGCATACGCCAAAAGCCACACCCACCGTCGCCGCCGATGAGGCTTTCATATCAAACTCGATTTCCGGCTCATTTAAATATTTAATGCTGTACCAAAAGCTGATCAAAAAGAGAACGAACATCGTCATCCACATGGGTACGTGAAAAAAGATGTTGCGTGCCGTCTGTTCGAGAATGGGGATGTCAGGAATTTCTATCAAAAAACCGCCTGCGATAACGAGGGTCATCCAGCCGGCTACTACGTATTTCCAGGGTTTCAATAGTATGCGAATTTTATTAACTATGGCTACGTTGTTTGGGTAAAATATACGAATTTACCCATCATTTTTTGAGTATATAATCTGTAAAACCTGTTATGAGTAACAACCAAAAATCCATCACCCTCACTCCCTCCTGGAAAGCTTTTTTCTGGCAATATTTTTTTGGGGTGATTCTGATCCCGGCCTTAGTGGGAATGTACCTGATCTGGAAAACCCGGAAGACGCATAAATCCATTTCCTATACCATCACTGACCGGAAGATAACCGTGGTTGACGGACATATATCCCAAAATATTGATCTGTCCGATATCCGTCAGGCGGTAGCCGGTGAGAAGCACTTTGGGGTGGGCTCCGTTATCATCAAAACCAGTGGCCGTGAAGTTGAGCTTATCGGACTTAGAAACCCGGAAGCCATCAGCCAATCTATAGAAAAAGCCGTTGAAGCCGAGCTTAAACGACTTGCAGCTGAGAAAGAAGCCAAACCCCGGGAACCGGAATACGAACCCGGCTCTATGGACCAGCTGGAATACCTCACCGGTCTTTGGCAGCAGGGACTTATGACTGACGAAGATTTCAAAGCTGAAAAGAAAAAGTTGCAATAGTTAAACTTCCGTTTCCACTTATAGGTATTCTCCCTTTTCGTTTCTACAGAAAAATTATACCTGCCCCTCAATTATGACAGTGTTTTACAAAATTAAGTCGTTTATTGGACGCCTAATCTAAACATCCAGGTAACATTTATGCATACAACACTACTGAAATCAGCTTTTTTAGCCGTATTTATATCCGCTTTATCTTCTACTGCAACCTTCTCTCAACAAGCCAACTTTGAGGCCGCTGAACGCTTCACCGGTGATAAAATGGAGAAACTTATTGGTAATACTTCGGTGTGGCCCCGGTGGATTGAGGACACCAATAATTTCTGGTACACCTACGAAAACGATGAAGGTAAAAACTGGTATTTCGTAAATGCCGAGCGTCCCTCCCAGCGATTGCTTTTTGACCAAGAGGAAATGGCTTCACAGCTGGCTGAAACTTTTGAACGTCCTTTTAATGCCAAAGACCTGGACCTGAAAGATTTTGAGTACGACACCGACAAAGAACGCTTTACTTTTCATGTTGACAGCATTCAGTTCACCTATAATTTGAATGGAAATGATCTAATTAAAGGGGATTCTCTCGAAAAAGAAGAACGGGAACCGTGGGCTACCTACTCCCCCGACAGCACCTGGGTTGCCTTTGCCAAAAACCACAATCTTTACCTGATGCGCTCGGATGATGAGGACAGCACCGAAATTCAACTTACCGATGACGGTGAGCGCTGGTTCAGCTATCAGGCTGATGAAGGCGATACCACAAGCAACAAGCGCCTGCGAACCAATGCCAACTTTTTTGATGATGAAAGCAAACTATACATCACACGTACCGATGACCGTAAAGTAAATGAGCTTTGGGTGATAAACAGTCTGGGAAAACGACCTGAACTGGAAACCTATAAGTATTCCATGCCCGGTGAGGAAGAAATTGGCATTCCTCAGATTGAAGTTTTTGATATAGCGAGCCGTGAGCGAGTGATCATGGATACGGATAAATGGGAAGACCAGGAGCTGCGAGCCAACTACGGGGATCATCAGACCGGTGATTACAAATCCACCCCCTCCGACAAATTATATATCTACCGTGAAAACCGAACTTCCGATAAAGTGGACATCCTGATCGGCGATACCGAAACCGGGGAAACCGAAGTTCTGCTTAGTGAAACCAGCAAGCCTTATTTCAACTGGAGTTTCCAGGATCTGGCCATTATCAATGATGGTGAAGAATACATTTGGTGGAGCGAGCGTACCGGATGGGGTCAGCTTTATCGGTACAACTCTGAAGGCAACCTGAAGAACCGGATTACCTCCGGTAATTTTGTAGTGGGCGATATTGTGAAAATAGACACAACCGCCAAAACCATTTACTTTGAAGGCTATGGCCGTGATGGTGATCACCCCTACTACGAGCATCTGTACAGTGTTCGTTTTGATGGTTCGAATTTCAAACACCTGACCCCGGAAAATGCTGATCACAGCATTTCTGAGTCGGATAAAGACAACTATTTCGTAGATAACTACTCCCGCGTCAACATGCCTACCAAATCGGTTCTTCGTGACCGCAATGGAAAAGTGACATTGACCCTTCAGGAAGTGGATATGAGTAAAGCTGAAGTCATTGGCTGGAAAGCCCCGGAAGAATTCAGGATTAAAGCCGCTGACGGAGCCACCGATCTTTACGGTGTAATGTGGAAACCGTTCGACTTCGACTCTACCCGGTCTTACCCCATTATCTCGTATGTATATCCCGGTCCACAGACCGAACCCTTCCCAACCAGCTTTTCGCTGCAGGGTTATACCGGCCGTAATCAGGCGCTGGCTCAGCTTGGCTTTGTGGTAGTGGCGTTTGGAAATCGTGGTGGCAGCCCGGTTCGCTCCCGCTATTATCACACCTACGGATATGGTGATTTAAGAGATTACCCGCTGGCTGATAATAAATACGGTATCGAACAACTGGCTTCGCGCCATTCTTTTATTGACCAAAGCCGGGTTGGAATTTACGGACACTCCGGTGGTGGCTTTATGAGTACGGCCGCGCTGCTCACCTTTCCTGATTTTTATGATGTGGCGGTTTCTTCTGCCGGTAATCACGACAATAACGTGTATAACCACTGGTGGAGCGAAACTCACAACGGTGTGAAAGAAACCCGCAAGACTGTCAAAGAAATGAACGAAGACAGTGTGGAAGTGGAGAAAGAAGAAATCACTTTTGACGGGCCGATTGAATCGAATGCAGATTTGGCGGGCAACCTGAAAGGACACCTGTTGTTAGTTCATGGTAACATTGATAACAACGTTCATCCGGCGAATACGCTACGCCTGGCTGATGCCCTCATCAAAGCCGGTAAGCGTTTTGATATGATGATACTGCCCGGCCGCCGCCATGGCTTCGGACCTTATCAACCATACTTTGAGCGTCAGAAGTGGTATTACTTCTCTCAGCACCTTTTGGGTGATTACCGAAGTAATGTGGATATGAATCTGCCGGAAGATTGATTGAACATCCAACAAGGAACATCCAAGGCTGAACGTTGAAGGTAACTTGGAGCGTCTGTAAGTCCTCCAGGCGTTGCCCGGTTCTTGGTTCTTCTACCATAGAACGCGCCAATGTTCTGTGAACGCGTGGACCTTCTCAGAGCTTTTTCTTAGGGCTGATCGACATCGCGGAAATACTTTATCCGCGATCTGCCTGTTTAGGCCTGATGAGTGTATTAGGGAGATCTCTGGTCAGGCCAGAGATGACATATCTTTTAATTACTTCAATTTATTAATAGAAGCCGGTTTCCAGTGGAGGCCGGCTTTTTCTGTGCAATTCCTTTTTAAAAAATTCGCTGAACTATTATGAATTTTTTACAAAAATATCTCTTTAATTAAGCGTGCAAATATCCACGGTAATTTTATTCAGATTCTATGAAACATCTCTTTTCCCTGTTTATACTTTTGATCATTGGAACCTCCTACGCCTTTGCCCAGGCCAATTTTGAAGCCGCTGAACGCTTTACCGGAGAGAAAATGGAAAAACTCATCGGTGATACCTTCGTTTGGCCCCGATGGATTGAAGACACGGATACTTTCTGGTATCCCTTTGAAAATACCGAAGGCACAAACTGGTATTTTGTGGATGCCGCCCGTGGTTCACAAAGAGAACTGTTTGACCGTGATGAGCTTGCAGCACAGCTATCTGAGACATTCAACCGCCCTTTCAACTCCAAAGATCTTGCCCTGAATGATTTCGATTACGACACCGACAAAGAACGATTCACCTTTCATGTAGACAGCATCAATTTCACCTTTAACCTGAATGGAAACCGTTTGGTGAAGGGCGACTCTTTAAGTGAGGAAAAAGAAGAAGACTGGGCTACCTATTCCCCGGACAGCACCTGGATTGCTTTTGCTAAAAATCACGACCTGTATGTAATGCGGGCTGATGATGAAGACAGTACCGAGATTCAGCTTACCGATGATGGTGAGCTGTGGTTCAGCTATCAGGCTGATGATAGTGACACCACCTCAAACGAAAGGTTGCGTTCTCGTGCCAACTGGTTTGAAGACTCGGAGAAACTATGGGTGAAGCGTCAGGATAAAAGAAAAGTGGATGAGCTTTGGGTGATTAACTCGCTTGGTAAACGACCGGAGCTCGAGACCTATAAGTACCCGATGCCGGGTGAAGAGGATATTTATGTGGATGAAATCAAAGTATTTGATCCTGCTGGTGAGACTTCCGTAACCCTGGATACTGACAAATGGGAAGATCAGTCGCTGGGTGGTGTTTATTTTAATGATGGCGGAATTTGGGAAACCCAAAAGTCGGATTACCTCTACATTCTGCGCCGCGACCGAACCTGGAGCAAGATTGATGTGCTGAAAGCCAATACCACAACCGGTGATGTTGAAGTGCTGTGGTCGGAAGAAAGTAAGCCCTATTTCAATACGCGTTATGCGCAGTTGGGAATCATTAACGAAGGAGAAGAATTTATCTGGTGGAGTGAACGAACCGGATGGGGACAGCTTTACCGCTACGATTCGGAAGGAAACCTGAAAAATGCGGTTACCTCCGGATACTATACCGTAGGGGATATTGCTAAAATTGACACATCTGCCAAAACCATTTACTTCACAGCCTATGGGCGAGAAGAAGGACAAAACCCCTATTTCGAAAATCTATACTCCGTTCGTTTTGACGGCTCAAGACTCCGCCACCTGACACCGGAAGATGCCAATCATAATATCAATGCCTCTGAAGATGGAAACTACTTCGTGGATAACTACTCACGGGTAGATATGCCTACCAAAACGGTTGTCAGAAATGGAAACGGCGAAGCTATTCTGGAGCTACAACAAGTGGATATGTCGGCTGCCGAGAATATTGGCTGGAGCGCGCCGGAAGAGTTTACCGTAAAAGCTGCCGATGGTGCTACCGACTTGTATGGTGTAATGTGGAAACCCTTCGACTTTGATCCTGAAAAGGACTATCCGATTATCAGTTATGTATATCCCGGTCCACAGACCGAACCCTTCCCTACCAGTTTTTCCGTAACCGGTTCCACCGGGAGAAATCAATCGCTGGCGCAACTGGGATTTGTGGTTGTAGCTTTTGGTCAGCGCGGGGGAAGCCCGATTCGCTCCAAATATTATCACAACTTTGGTTATGGAGATATGCGTGATTATCCCCTTGCAGATAATAAATATGGCATAGAACAACTGGCTTCCCGCCATTCTTTTATTGATCAGGACAAAGTGGGCATATTCGGGCATTCCGGTGGTGGCTTTATGAGTACCGCTGCGCTCCTCACCTATCCAGATTTTTATGACGTGGCTGTATCCTCAGCTGGGAATCACGACAACAACATCTATAATATTTGGTGGAGTGAAGTTCATAACGGTGTGAAAGAGAAGCGCAAGACCGTGAAGGAAATGAACGAAGACAGTGTGGAAGTGGAGAAGGAAGAAATTACCTTCGACGCGCCCATTGAATCGAATGCCGAACTGGCCGGAAACCTTAAGGGGCACCTGCTTCTGGTTCATGGCGATATGGATAACAACGTTCACCCTGCTAATACCATCCGCCTGGCTGACGCCCTCATCAAAGCCGGTAAGCGTTTTGACATGATGATTTTACCCGGCCGCCGGCATGGATTTGGACCCTACAATCCCTACTTCCAGCGCATGATGTGGCATTACTTTGCTGAGCACCTGTTAGGTGATTACCGCCCGGATGTGATCGACTTTAATCTTCCGGAAGACTGATAGAACATTGAACAAGGAACACCCAACATTGAACTCAGAAGTTTTTACTTTTTGCGTTCGATGTTCCTTGCTGGGTGTTCAGCCGCCAAGCTTTTTCGTTGGGTGTGATGGTGAAGCTCCATAAGATGCCGGCGAGCGCCATCACTCCTCCATATACCATGATGAGCGGTTTAACGGTCATCAGACCGCTTTCCAGGATCAGGGAGGCAATGACCACCGAAAAGGAATTCCCAATGGTAAAAAGCAGCCATTCTGTGCTGAATATTCGTCCGCGAAAGGTATCCTGTGTTCGTTTTTGAAGGAGTACGGTGCTGGAAACCCAGTTGGCTCCGGAAGCTGCATGGGCAAAAAGCACGAATAAAAGCATTAGCCCAATACTGTTTACCACCCCTACCACCAAGTACATCACCCCGCAAAACGTAATAGCGAGCCCCATCAACAGCACCCAGTCTTTTTCTTCTCGAAAGATCCTGCGGCCTATAATGGGGCCGATTCCTGTTCCAAATCCCCGGGCGGCATACAACAATCCCAAGCCAATACTTCCCATCATCAGCACTTCTTCACTGACAATGATCAAAAGATATACAAGGCCTCCCAGAAACACCGTGGATGTGCCTTTTGCCAACGAGGGGCGAAGAATGTGGCGGTTTTTCACCAGGTAACTGAGTCCTTCTTTAATGCCCTTAAACGGGTTACGGGTACGGTACATTTCTTCCTTCGAAAGCCTCTTCTGAGGGATGACAGCCCTATACACAAACCACGCCGATATCACATAACTGAAGCCATCCAGAATCAGTACATTGGTCGTTCCCAGCCATTCGGTAGCAAAACCACCAATGGCCATCCCCGTGGTAAAAATAATACTCCAGCTGGCCGTTGAAATAATATTGGCGTTGGTGAGGTTACCCTCGGAGGTAACATTGGGGATGGAGGAGGTCTTGGCCGGTTCAAAGACGGCGGAAAGCATCATCTGTACAGCGGTTAGAACATAAGCCAGCCAGAGTGTGGCGGCAGAATCTACAAATATAATTCCGACAACAGCTACCCCACGCAGTAAATCACACCAGATCATCAGCTTCCTGCGGTTGAAGCGATCGGCTAAATAGCCGGCGAAGGGTGAGAACAAAGCCAGGCTCAACATTTTAACAACGATTATCAGCCCAAGCAGAAATTCGGAATCGGAATAACGACCGATGATGGCATACAGGGCAAGCAGTCCAAACCAATCCCCGAAATTCGATATCGACTGAGCAATCCAAAGCCGACGAAAATCTTTGTTTTCTTTTATGAGGTTAAGGTACGGGCGGAGGTTTTTGGTCATAAATATAGCCGTCAGCTTTCAGACTTCAGCTGTCAGCAACAAATTTGAACATTATGAACATTAAGGTTTGTATTGATGACTTCTTTCAACAAGCTTGAAGGTTCTGTAGATAATCCTTCAACGTTCAGTGTTGGTTGTTCCTTGTTGGGTGTTCAATTCATTCAACGCCGGTGCTGCCAAACCCGCCTTCTCCTCGGTCCGTTTCATCCAGCTCATCTACTTCCAGCAGCGGGAGCTGTGTAACCGGAGCAATCACCATCTGGGCAATTCGATCTCCATGATTAACCACAAACTCCTCCTCTCCGTGGTTAATGGCTATCACTTTCACTTCTCCCCTGTAATCCGCATCGATGGTTCCCGGAGCGTTCAGCATGGTAATACCATTTCGGATGGCCAACCCGCTTCGTGGCCTGATTTGAGCTTCATACCCTTCAGGCAGGGCCATCTGCAATCCGGTCGGGATTAAGGTCCGTTCTCCAGGTTTAATCACGATGGGTGTTTCCACCGCAGCGCGCACGTCCATTCCGGCAGCGGCCACCGATTCGTAGTTTGGAAGCGGCAAGTCTTTGGCGTGATCCAGTTTTTTAATTAATACCTGTTTCATAATTCTTCGCGTGTGTATTCAATCATTCGTACGATTACATTTCCCCATAATACCTTCACCCTTGCTTCCAGCGGCACCCGGAGATCATCATCCAGAAACCAGGCTCTGAAATCGCCGGAGAAGCCAAACGGGCCTTCAATATTCTCCGTGGTTCCGTTCATCAGGTAAGCCTGTATCGGGCCGTCAAAGGAGGCATAATTTCGCTTTTCTTTTTTGAGAGAGTTATCAGCGTAAATGTATCCCTTTTTCTTGGTCACATACACCGGCAGGGTGTAATCTTCCTCGCTCCCGGCAAAGAGGCGTGAAAAATAAAAGATGAGGTGACCTGAGGTAGCGGGATCTTCCAGATCAAGCGTATCCCGGGAATCGTCTTCTTCGATGTAGTACACCTTGCCGATATCCCGATCGAACCAGTATTGAATTTCATCATACTCCCCTTCATCAATATTATCTTTCCAGTACTTCACTTCTACCGGCAGGCCTTTTTCATTCACATAAAACAAACTGTGAAACCGGTCCAGCTCATCTCCTACAAAAGGAATGGATGGATTCGACTCAATTTCTGTAAGGATGTGATTCAGTTCCCGCCCTTCATAAGTGGTGTCGCTCAACAGTTCAACATTCACCCAACCCAGCTTCAAAAACCCATACTTCACTTCGTACCGGAAGGTTTCCTTCACCGAAAAAAGCTCATCCATAGTTGGGGGTGTGGAGCTGGTATCCGGAAAGGTGTGCTGTCCGAAAGCGGGAGCCGTCAACACAAATAGTAATATGGGGAGAATGATTCTGGTCATAAAGTCAGTTTGCCAAAAGGCAGGATTCGGACAATTATTTCTCCTCCGGTTCCTCTTCGGCTATAAAAGCCTCAAACGATTCTTCGTCATAGCCCACCAGCACCGATTCATCTTTCATAAGCACCGGCCGCTTGATCATCACCTGGTTTTCCAGCAGCTGCTCAAACAATTCCTCTTCTGACAGATCTTTATCGGCCAGGCCTAAATCTCTCCACTTGCGGCCTCGTTTGTTCACCAATACCTCTAGTCCCACCTTAAACTCCAGTTCCTTCAGCTCATCTCGCGTCAACGGGTCTTTTTTTACATCAATGAACTCATACTCAACGTCGTGTTCGTCCATCCATTTTTTGGTATCTCTGATCTTGTTGCAGTTTTTTATTCCGGCAATATGAAGCATCGTAGTATTATGGTGAATGTTTTGTATTTTCAGTGAGGGAAAGATACGGTTTGTTTCCTGAAATTCGAACGTAATGAACGCCGAGTTCGTGCCATTTTATGCTGAAGTTTTTTACCTCTCCGTTTTTACTGATCTCGCTGCTCCTGCTGATGAGCTGTACCCGTAATGATGCCCAGCGCGACTTCGAAAAGGAAGCCTATGCCCAGCCCCGGAATTATACCGAAACCACCAATCAGGGTGCGGTACAGAACCTGGATGAGGACGACTGGCGCACTTCCCCGCTTTTCCAGGGACTCATTGAGATCGTACCTCCCTACCCCAACCCGGTTACCACCGATCAGGCCATCCAGTTTGAGGTGGAAGTGACGGGAGTACAATCCGTAAACGGTTTGGAAGTGTTGGTGAGGCTGCAAGACAACACTTTCCGCACGCTCTACACCGATTTTGAAACACTTCAGCCCGGACTCACTACTTTTCAGATCAACCCCATCGAATTCTCGGAGTTTGGAAATCCTGAGGGAGCCCGCGGGCTGAACCGGGTGTACATCTTTAGTGCCAATCAGCAGATGATATCCTACGGGGATATTATGGTGGAATAGGTTAAGAACATCCAACACGGAACATCCAATGTTGAACGTAGAACGGTTTGCAGGAGGTTCGTGTGTCATAGCTTACTCTTACTTCATTCTTACAAATGTTGGATGTTTACCGAATTCTCATAAGATAGGCCCTGTTGCATACTATTATGTTATACCTTTATCAGAATCTGATGCTGAAGATAATTTCTAAATCAATATTTCTATTGCTTTTCTTGTATTCGAATACTTTGTTCGCCCGGCAACAAGTGACAATTACAGCAGGTGATACAACAGTTGTCAATTCAAGACTTATCTCATTTAATGCTTTTGCAGAGGCTGTTGGAGTTGACATCTTGAGTGAAACTGAGTACTCAGGTACAACTCATTTAAGATTGTGGGGACCCCTTTCCCATAGTTTTGCAGCACGATTTTTAAATATAAGTATCGAATCAGATCAGATATCAGGTAAATGGTATGCCACATGGATCAATAATTCCAGGCAAAAAAGTAGAAAAGAACTCTATAAGAAGTGGAATTGTACTTCTGACATACGCACAGTTTCAAATGACTTTGGATCACGATCCGGATGCTTAATTAAAGAAGCGTACAGTGAAGCAATCCGAAGTATTCGAAACCTTGTGTTTGAATCAGGTTTTATTGAATTACTTAATCAACCGATTGATAGACGAATTCAGTTAGACGGTAAAAGTCTGCATGTGGAAATACTTGATGAAGAGGGGTATCGATTTGTAAGTTTTATGAATTATCATTTCCAACATCATCCCAAAAAACAGTTGATCGATAAAGCTCGAACTGTTTTAGGGTTATGGAAATAAAACCCAGCAAAAGTGTCTAAAAGTGTTTCATTAAGACGCCCCGAATAATCGAAACAGGCTGGATAGAGTGAAACAGAAACTTGACTGCTTGATATTAATTTCGCTACTTCTTTAAAACACTCCCATTTCTGTTTTACCTGATAAACCCAACAGCCTGACAAGGATTACCAATGGATAATGCAAGAATAACAGGTAGTGCCCCCATATTGTTGGTTAAAGATGTTGAGAAATCAGCCAATTATTATCGTGATAAAGTTGGCTTCAGCTACGACCGGTTTTGGGGTGAACCTCCCGGATTTTGCATTCTTCATCGTAATGGATTCAACCTGATGCTCAGCCGGGTCGAGGATGAACGCCATATCGTTCCCCACTACAAAGTGGTACAAAACATGTGGAATGTTTACTTCTGGATAGATGACGCCAAAAAATTCTATGATGAGCTGGTGGCATCGGGTGCTGAAATTGACTACCACCTGGAGGAAAAAGACTATGGCTGCCTGGAGTTTGGGATTCAGGACCCGGATGGGTATGACATTGCTTTTGGACAGGTACTTTGATGAAATCGGCTACCATGTTTTCATTGAGCCGACAAAAAGCTAAGGTCTGATCTCCTTTCCGCTCTCAAAAAACAAGATCCCAAGTATTAACCAAGGGATGACTTGAGCTATGCTATAATTCCCTTCCCATCCGGTCAGTATTGGATCGGCTTTGATTACTTCTTATAAAAAAGTAACCCGCCGCCTCGGGTTCCTACAATGAATTCAGCGATGCCGTCGCCATCTAAATCAGTAAAATGAGGAGCTGTGAGCTGGGCTGTGGCTACCTCAAAGGGCATCGGCTTTTTAGTGAACTGAGGCAGCTCTGGTGTCCCGGTGTTTTCAAAAAACACAATACCTTCGATTTTACTCCCTGAAAATAAATCAAGATCCCCATCTCCATCTATGTCATAAAAAGCAGGGGCACTCCGGTGCTGAACTTCCACATTCGGGAAAGCTTCTTTCTCCAAACTAAACTCCGGGCTGCCTTCCGATCCAATGTTACGAAAGAGCTGTAACCCACCGCCTGACTCCCCCACTATCAGGTCAAGGTCTCCGTCGGCATCAATGTCGGCTAGAGTCGGTACAGCATTACTGCCTCTTTCCAGTTCCGCTATGGTTTGAGTTTCAAGCTTAAATCCAGTTCCGGTATTCGTAAACAAGGCAATGTTTCCCTTCCAGTTGCCAAGCAGAAGATCGTCGAGACCGTCGCCATTCAAATCAGTAAGCACAGGCGCATAATGGTAAGCAGTGGGCAGATCAAGGGTTCCGGTCAGGTGAAATTCCGGAGCTGAGGTTGTGCCCCGGTTTTCAAATCGGTAAATAACGGATGTGTTTTGGTTGGAGGGGTCGATTTTATTGGCCAGCAGTAAATCCAAATCTCCATCACCATCCAGATCGCCGGTAGCAGGGATGCTCTCATCTCCTACATCGATCATATCAATAAACTGTGTGGTTTGGAGGCTGAAATCCCCTTCCTCTTGTTCAAAGAAATACAGGTTGTCACTAAGGGTAAGGTTGGCATTGTAGGCCCCGCCCAAAACGCCCAGAAACAGGTCCACATCGCCATCCCCTTCCCAGTCGGCTAAAGTTGGAGCATTATACCCGCTGGTTTGAACCGGATTGGAGGGCGGAAACGGCTTGGGTTCGCCCCTGAAATCCGGATTTTCACAAGTGCCTGTGTTTTCGATGAGCAGAATACTCGGCTCGAAAAAATCACCCCAGAATAAATCCTGATCACCGTCCGAATCGATATCCATAAAAGCCATGGTGTTGGCCCCGTGCATAGTACCAAACTGCTTTACGATCTCTATATCCTCAAACCGCTTGGTTACCAGTTTGAAGCGCGGAATTTGGTTTTCATCTCTGCCCACTGATTCGTATCGCGCCAATGTACCATCCAGACTTCCTATAAACAGATCCAGGCGACCGTCGCAATCTATGTCGGTGACATTGGGGATATTCTGCCGGTCAGAGAAGATAGGCTCGCCGTTTACATCCTTCAGGGAATCAGCGGCCAGTACAAAATTTGGATTTTCCGCATCACCTTCATTCCGGTAATAGCGGATGTAACTGTAGGGCTGTTCGGCCAATAAATCAAAATCCCCATCCTGATCCATATCCACAAAACGGAACCACTCTCCGATATCCAGGTTCTGAAATTTATTGGATCTCCACTTCAACGGACTTTTAGTATTGTTACCAAGATGCTCAAAGAACATCAGCTCATCGGTCTGCTCCTGCACAAAAAAGTCAGGATCGCCATCACCGTCTATATCGGCAAATTGAGGCCTTGGTGCATTAAAACCGCCAATAAAGGGATGGTCGATAGCTGTTCCGTCTTCTGCATATACCACAAACGGGCTGATGTGTTGTCGATATCTCTCTGATTCTGAATTGCTTGTTCCGGCGTTTTGCAACGACGCACAGCCGGTTATCAGAAACAAAACGACAAACGGTAACAGAGCCAAAGAAAAATGAGGTATTTTCAATCGGAGCTTTTGAATTATATTCATCACCAAATGCGGGTTCCTATTCCGGTTGAATTCATGCCGGTTTCGATGACTTTTTCAATCGTCAGCGTTTCTGTATTGATGATGACCACTGTTCCGGTATATCCATCTTCATCAGAGCTACCTTCGGGCATATAAGTGCCGTCCATATTGTTATTCGTCACATATAAATACTTGTCATCCGCTGAAAGCACGGCTCCGTGAGGTTGTGCCAAGCCGTTACCTTCAATCACTTTTTCAACTTTCTTGTTTTCCATATCCACAACGGTGACGGTATGGGCGCCTTTGTTTCCAAAATAGACCCGTTTGCCATCGGAAGAATACACCGGGTGCCACGGCTGTGCATTGACGGAAATGGCATCCGTCAATTGGGGCTTCAACGGGTTTGACAGGTCAAAGACCAATAGTTTCCCCGAAACCTGACCGGTTGCCACCATGGTTTGTCCGTCCGGTGAAATAGCAAAATTCACCAATACATGGTTGTTTCCCTCCAGCATGGTGAGTTCGGTTTCCCCTGTATCGTTATTTCTTGCCAGAATTTGATTAGCAGATAAACTCGCTATATAAGTGAATTTACCATCCGGCGAAGTTGCAAGAGCGTGCGGCCTGGAGAAGAATAAATCCACTTCTTCCTCAACATTCATATTTGCCCGACCTATCAATCCAAAACTCTGAGGCGGGTTCACGGCACTCATCGACCGGCCTACAAAAAGGAAATCTTTGGTTGGGTGCATGGCCATCAGTCCCGGAACTTCCAGTTCGGCTTCATCCACCAACTCATTATCACGATTGAATTTCAGTACTTTATTTTCACCAATCAGGGTAACAAACCAGTGTGAGCCATCGGAATCGGCTATAGCATGATGCGGTTTGGCGTTTTTAGAAAAACCGAGTTTCTGCAGGTCGATGGTTTCTATCAAAGAATTTGTTGCTACATCAATAACCGAAAGCGTTGCCTCCCCCTGGTTACAGACGTAAATCCGCTGCCCTTCCGTACTTTGTTGGGCGTGTAAAGCTGTTCCCAAAAAAGCTGAAATGGCAAATATGCCTATCACCGATAGTAACCTGTACACTGACTGCATTCGAACTCTCATTTAATTTTAGATTGGTTATAAAAGAAAAGGCAACTTCATGTTGATCTCAGATGAGAATACATAAAGTTGCCTGATCAAATTTATTGTCTTTTACTGGTTGATCGCCTGCTGGTTTGTTTCCAAAATAAACAATCCTTCACGTCCACTGGTCATCACTACTACACCACTCTTGAAGTACGGGTAGTTACTCCACGTTCCGGAGAAACCGGGGGCGTCTTTGGTGAACGGATGCGTATCAAAGTGACCAACTCTCTGTGGATTGGCAGGATCGGTAACATCAATAACCTGTAATCCACTTACATAGTTAGACTGGTACATCATATTGTCTTTGATATAAAGGTTGTGGTCAGAAGATGCGTTTTCAATTAAATACTCACGCACAAACTGTGGATCATCAAGGTCAGTTACATCCCAAACTATGGTTCGGGTTTGATCTACTTTACCCATCAATTCATCCAGCTCATCATTCTGGAAGAAATAGCGGTGATCTTCTGTCAACCAGCCCTGGTGTACATAACCGTAATCAGGATAAGAAGCAGTAGAAAGTGCAACCGGATTTTCTTTGTCGGTTACATCCGCAATACTGATAGCTGTTTCGTTTGCACCGATGCAGATTTCGCTGCCTTTGTGTTCTTCATCCGGTCCGTCATAGATTACGCACTGAGCATCGTGAGAATACCCGGTTCCGCTACGGCCTGTTGAAGGATCAGAAAAACATCCTGCAAAAGTAGGGTTAGCCGGATCCTGAATATTCACCATATGCAGTCCGCCGCCACAGGTTTGTCCACCGCCGCTGCTTCCTACAATAAAGGCATATCCGGATTCTTCATTTATGACTACGTTGTGCGCACTGTGAATTTTATCGTAGTGATTGGTTTCTTCAAGCTGTAATGGCTCTCCGGCAAATTCACGCAATTGGGTCATGTCAAGCACCTGCATTCCATGTTCTCCAGCACCGTCTGCCACTACATAAGCGTGGTTTTTATACACTTTGATGTCTCTCCACACATTGGCACGAGCGCCTTCGGTCATAGGCAGGTTTCCAACATAAATAGGATTAGCCGGGTCACTGATATCTACAAAAGAAGTCCCTTCATTCCGGCCTACAATTGCATATTCTTTTTCGGTGAGCGGATCAGTCCAGCCCCACATATCGTTAAGACGAACTCCTCGCTCTCCACCAATAGCACTTATTGGCATGAAGGAAATCAGATCTACATTGCTACATCCGAATTGATCGGCTTTACCGTCGCTGCAATCAATACGTCCGTTGGTAATTGGTTTCAGGACATTTCCGCCTTTGCCAATTACGAGGTTTTGAGTGGTCCACATTCCTTCTGCGTTTCTTTCGAGGATGGCTGCAGATCCGGCTCCGTAATCAGCTCCCACCAATCCGGCTACTGCAACATTTCCTTCCACATCCAGTGTACCTGAGAAATAATCTCCTTTTTCCTGATCAGCCATTGCCATCTTGGAAGCTCCGATCCACATGCCATTGTCGTCCATATTAAACTGATATATGGTTCCTCTGCCTTCATTGGCATTCGGAGCTCCTATCCATACACCTGATTCCACAAATGTGATAGACCCGCCAAACAGATAGCCTGCCTGACCGTCAAAGGCTACCAGGCGTCCGCTTTCATTCCACATTCCATCTTCGTTACGATAAACAAATACGGTTCCGGATGCGCCAGCATTTCTCGGAGCGCCTACCAGAATTTGATCTCCATGAATGGCCAGTGCATTGCCAAACTGACTTCTCTGTGTGGTTTGGTCGCTTGTCAGAGTTGCGGTGTGGTTCCAGCTTCCGGAGCCATCATTATTAAATACGTGAACCGTGCCTCCCTCCCGCTGTGGAGCACCAACTACTAAATTCATTCCATCTACTGCCAGACTTGAACCGAAGTTTGAACCGGCTGTATCGGGATTCATAACGCTGGCAACTTCCATCCATTGACCGTTGTTGGCTAGGCGATATACAAATACCGCTCCCTTGCCATTTCCGTGATCAGGAGCTCCAACATAAGCGTGATCTCCCTTGAGGACTACACTTGAACCCAGCGAACTTTCAACGGTGTCAGCCGGTAAAGTAAACTGCCCGGTCTGTGTCCAGCTTCCTGAATTCGATTGTTCAAACACAAAAGCCGCTCCATGGCCATCATTCATATCCGGAGCGCCAATCAGTACATATTTTCCATCGGCTGAAACCGAAGAACCGAAACCGTCACCAATCATCCCATTGTCGGCCATTAGCATGGTTTCTTGTGCCCACTCTTCGCCGGACTTCGCAAAAATATAAACCGCTCCGGGCTGGTGATTATTAGACGGTTCACCGATAAATACAAAACCATTTGAAATAGAAACTGCCTGGGCAAAGCCAAACATAGCTTCAGATTCTCCATCGGGAGTAGTCTGAGCCTGTGCCGTAAACAAGGCAGTGGTTAGAAATAGCAAAAATAAACTCGAAAGTCGTTTCATGGAATCTTTGATTTGTTAATACTCAGGTAAAAAACTTAGCAGGGTGAATATAGTGCCTGCTTGTGAAAAATCCAGAAAATAGAGAAAGGGGAAACATTTTTTAAAGAATGCCTCCCCATCCGATAACGTATGGTTTATTCTTCAGTGCTTTTCAGCAGTGCCCAGGCGGTGGCTCCGATAAGCGCTGCCGTTCCGCCTAAGATCAGCGCCAGGTTTACATCCCGCTGAATGCGCTCAGCCTTAGATAAATAGTCGGACCCAATCCCCTTCTTTGCAATAATACCTTCCAGTTCTTTCACTCTGTTCTGCAATTCTTTCTTCGTTTTATTCTTCAAGCTCATTTGTTTGATATTTTATGATTAAACTTTTCTGTTTCTTTAACTCTTTTAAATTGACCAACATAGAATCAATAAATTTTGTTTCATGTACACACCATTAAATTTGTCTTGTTATGAGTGATATTAACATTGACGAGAACAGCCTGCGAAAAGCACCTTCTTTTATTGAACGAATCAAGCATACCATTATCTCTGCTTTACTTGGCGCTTTAATCGCACAAATGATTGCATGGCTTATTGGTTTTGGTTCTATTGTAAGGTGGTATGATGAAATACCCTTCCTGATTTTTGCCGGTATCTTCGGTATTCTTGGTTTTATTTTTGGTGAACGTTTTATTACAACTCTGACTATAACAATCAATGAATGGTAGCGCTTTATTCCCTTCCTAATATGGCGATCACCAAACCTGAAACTTTCCTTAACAAATAAGCATTTCAATTCGCAGGCAGAGATGCTATATTCCCAACCCCAAATTTGAACCTCAAAAAAGACAAAATGAGCGTATTAGTTGGAAATGATACCCGCCTGATTGTACAGGGATTTACCGGAAGCGAGGGTAGCTTCCATGCCGGACAAATGATGGAATACGGTACCAACGTTGTTGGTGGTGTAACTCCCGGAAAAGGCGGACAGACCCATTTAGACCGACCTGTTTTTAATACTGTGGCTGAAGCCGTAGATGAAGTTGATGCCAACACTTCCGTAATATTTGTACCCCCTGCCTTTGCAGGCGATGCCATCACGGAAGCTGCCTTTGCTGGTATAAAAGTAATTATCTGTATTACTGAAGGCATCCCGGTTAAAGATATGATCGTGGCCAAACAAATTGTAAACAGTCATGGCGCCACTTTAATAGGCCCTAACTGTCCGGGTGTTATTACTCCGGGTGAAGCTAAAGTCGGAATTATGCCCGGCAGCATTTTTACTCCCGGTAAAGTTGGGTTGATTTCCCGCTCCGGTACGCTCACATATGAAGCCGTAGATCAGCTGACCAAAGAAGGACTCGGCCAAAGTACCGCTATCGGAATTGGTGGTGACCCGGTTATCGGAACCACGCACCTCGATGCCGTTAAAATGCTGAACGATGATCCGGATACCGATTCCATTGTACTGATCGGTGAAATTGGCGGAACGGCTGAAGAAGAAGCTGCGGAATGGATCAAAGATAATTGTGATAAGCCGGTTGTGGCATTTATTGCAGGTTCAACAGCGCCTCCCGGACGACGAATGGGTCATGCCGGTGCCATTATTTCCGGTGGAAAAGGAACTGCCCAGGAGAAAAAGAAAGCTCTGGCTGAAGCGGGTATCACAGTTGTTGAAAGCCCGGCTGAAATCGGCATCACGCTGAAGAAAATGCTGGAAACAGCCTAAGCCATATTTTTCCTTTAAAATTTAAGCCTCTTCCCTTTTTGGGTTGAGGCTTTTTTATGTGCCGGAAAATCTCTTTCGATTCATCGGGATTGGCAATACTTTATCCGAAAGAACATAAACCTGATCTGCAATTATGAAATTTCTCTCTTTGACCTCAGCCATCTCAATTTTCATCGCCCTATTAACTTTACAAACAATGCAGGTAGAAAAACCTGAAATAATTACCAAAGATCAATGGGGTGGTAAAGCCCCCGTCGGCGAGAAAGAAACTCATGAAATTAAGTATGTCACCATTCATCATGGCGGGGTAGAGTTTGGTAAGGACAAAGATCCGATGGAATACATGCGTAACCTGCAAAAGTTCAGCCAGGATGATAAAAACTGGATGGATATCCCCTATCACTTCTGCATCGACCTGGATGGTAATATCTACGAAGCCCGCCCTTTGCAATACCCGGGTGATACAAATACAGAGTATGATCCAACCGGACATGCCCTGATTAATGTAATGGGCAATTATGAAGTGCAGAAAATCAAGCCCGAGCAGATTGAGGCCATTGCTCATTTAAGTGCCTGGTTAGCACAAGAATATGAAGTACCCACCGATTCCATCGCTACCCACAAAGATCATTCTGACCAAACCGTGTGCCCCGGCGAAGATCTTTATAAGTATTTTGAAGACGGCACCATTATAAACCGTATTCAAAAGTTGTTGAAAGAATAAAGTTCAGGTTTATATAATAGTCCCGTCCGGGATTACCGTGTTCTTTTTCACAATCACAATGCCATCGCGTACGTAGTGGTATTTGTGATCGCCATCTTCGAGATGGTTTCCTCCTACAATGCGTACATCATTACCGATACACACATTTTTGTCGATAATACAATTGCTGATGTAGCACCTTCGGCCGATTCCCATGGCCGGCTTTTCGGGTCCTGCATTTTCAATTACATCCCGATCCTGAAAATAGTCGTTACCCATAATTATGGAGTACTCTACAGTACTTCCTTTCCCGATACGTGAGCGAATTCCAACCACCGACCGAACAATGCGGCTGGCTTCTATGATACACCCTTCCGCCATCAGCGCATGCTCAAGCGTTGTTCCCATAAGTTTTGAGGCCGGAAGCAAACGGGCGCGAGTGTAGATAAAGTTGTCATTATCATAGAGATTAAAATCGGGCACGGTATCAGCGAGGGCTAAATTTGCCTCAAAGAAAGACTGAATGGTACCGATATCCGTCCAGTAACCGCCATATTCATAACTAACGACTTTCTTACCGCCTTCAACGCATTTTGGAATCAGCTCTTTACCGAAATCAGTGGCATCCGGATTGTCATCAAACAGCTTCTTCAGCATTTCCCGATTGAAAATATAAATACCCATGGAAGCCAGATAATCCTTGCCTTGCTCTTTGTACGGCTCCGGCACTTGCGATTTCCACTTGTCAAGCTCATCAGTAGAGGGTTTTTCTACAAAATCTTCGATCACACCGTCCGCATTGGTCTTCATAATCCCGAAACCGGTGGCATCGCTGGCATTTACAGGGATGGTAGCCACAGTCAGGTCAGCGTCTTTCTCCTTATGCCGCTGCAGCATCTTACTGTAATCCATTTGGTACAGCTGGTCACCCGAAAGAATCAAAACGTGATCATGCTCATGATTTTCCATGTGGTGAACCGATTGGCGTACCGCATCTGCGGTTCCCTGAAACCAGTCGGTGCTATCCGGCGTTTGTTCGGCGGCCAGGATATCCACAAAACCACTGCTGAAAGCATCAAAGTTATAGGTGTTTTTAATGTGGCGATTCAGCGATGCAGAATTGAATTGGGTCAGCACATAAATTCTGCGGATATCCGAATTCAGGCAGTTTGAAATGGGAATATCAACCAACCGGTATTTCCCGCCCACAGGTACAGCGGGTTTGGATCGGTGATCGGTTAAAGGGAATAACCGGGTTCCCCGGCCTCCGCCTAAAATAACTGCTATAACTGATGACCTTTTCATATTGAACCTATTTAGAAATTAACGCTTTGTACATTTTTATGTATTCCTGGGCCGATCGCTTCCACGAAAAATCCAGCTTCATAATCCGGCTCAACACTTCCGAATGTTGGGAAGAATCGACATATAAGTTTACGGCTCTGTCGATGGCTTCCGAAGCCGCTTCCAGGCTAAACTCGTCGAATGTGATGCCGTAGCCCTCGTCCTCCGAAATATCCACAACCGTATCTTTCAATCCCCCAACCGCACGAACAATGGGAACCGTTCCATAACGCATAGCAAACATTTGATTTAACCCGCACGGTTCTACTCGTGAAGGCATTAAAATGAAATCAGAGCCGGCATACATCTGATGCGCCAGTTTCTCGTTGTATTCGAGGGTGGCATCAAAATAGCCAACATGATCGCCTTCCATGCTTGCAAAAATCTGATGAAGCTGCGGATCGCCGGTTCCCAACAACACAAAATTCACTTCCACATCCGAATACATCACACGCTTGAATAAATCAGGTAATAAATCAGCCCCTTTTTCACGAACCAACCGGCCAATAAATGAAATAGTGGGTAACTCCGGATTCAGCCCAAATTCCCGGCATAAGTATTTCTTATTCTCAGCCTTTCTTTTCTTCCTGTTTCGGTAGCCAAAGTTGTACTCGATCAACTCATCGGTATTCGGGTCCCAAACTTCGGTATCAATCCCATTCACAATTCCGGTCGATTTCTTCCGCTCCTGCTGAAACAACAATTCCAGTCCGCTGCTTTCTTCCGACAGCTCACTCATATAATTTTTGGAAACCGTGGTAATCTGCCAGGCACATTTCAAACCGGATGCCAGTGAGTTGAGCCTTCCATCCCAATCTAGCAAGCCAAGATTATCAATATTGAAAGCGGGTAATAACTTAAAGTTATCCAGCTCGTGTTCGCCGTGATATTCGGCGTTATGAACCGTAAGTACAGTTGGGATATCCGACATATCCCGGTAGCGATTGCACTGCGAAAGCATAAATGGAACCAAGCCTGTATGATGATCATGGCAATGCACCACTTCCGGCTTTTCATCCCGCACTCTCATCCATTCCAGCGCAGCAATCTGAAAACTCACAAATCGCTCAAGCTCGTCCCAGTATCCGTGCCCCGACCACGGGTCAATGTAAATACCCGGCCGGTCAAACCTTCCCGGAATATCAATCACGTAAAACGGGAAACCGAGTTTATTGTCCGTCATTTTCTGCACGGTGAATTTCACCTGATCGGCCGCCATGGAAAAGGCCCCTTCGAAAACCGTTTCGTATTCCTGAGATCCAATCCATTGATTGTCGTACTTCGGAATCACCACTTCACAATGATGGCCAAGCTGGTTCAGATATTTGGGAAGGGAACCAACTACATCAGCGAGTCCGCCGGCCTTGGCAGCGGGATAACATTCTGCACTCAAATGAATTATGCGCATTTGATTTGAAACCTGTGTCCTTACAATTCGTTACCGTTTATTATATGGGAAATAAGAAATCTTTGGGCATCTTCCAAAACAAACAGGGGCTTTCTTTCAAGTTACCTTTGCTTTTCTTATGCTCTCCCGTCACATCAATCAATTTGAAATTAAAATACGATTATGGCAGTAATTGAAGTTAACAACGTCTTTAAATCGTTTGGTAAAACCAAGGCGGTAAACGACGTTAGTTTTGAGGTACATAAAGGGCGCATTTTCGGGCTGCTGGGACCTAACGGAGCCGGCAAAACCACTACCATCCGGATGATTAATTACATCCTCTCTCCCGACAGTGGCAGCGTAACCATCAACGGGAATATCGCAAGCCCGGAAACCCAGAAGGTAATAGGATACATGCCGGAAGAACGCGGGCTTTACAAAAAAATGAAGGTGCTGGATCAGCTGATGTACCTTACCCAGCTTAAAGGCATGAACTCAACCGATGCCAAAAAAGCTATTGATTACTGGCTGGATCGATTTGAAGCTTCCGACTGGAAAAAGAAGGAGATCAATGAACTCTCCAAAGGGATGTCCCAGAAGATACAGTTCATCGCTACCATTGCTCATGATCCTGATATCTATATTTTTGACGAGCCGTTTAGCGGACTTGATCCCATCAACAGCGAAACGCTGAAAGAGATTATCATTGAGCTACGCGAGAAAGGAAAAACCATTTTATTCTCCACTCACCGCATGGAACAGGTCGAGCAGATGTGTGACGATATTTGCCTGTTCAACCAGGGTGAAGCCGTACTGACCGGTAACCTGCGGGAAATCAAATCATCCTTCGGAGAAAATACCATTAACCTGGAGTTTGAAGGCGATAGTTCGTTCCTGGATACGCTGGATAATGTCCGCATCAACAACCGATCCACCAACTTTGCGGAAATTCGGGTGCTGGACGGACAGAACATGCAGGACATCCTGAAAGTAGCTATGGAGCATGCTGAAATTCACAAATTCGAACGCATTGAGCCATCATTAACAGAAATTTTTATCTCCACCGTTGGGGAAGACAACATCAAAAAAGGGGAGCTGGTATAATTATGAGTCTGCACAAAATTTGGTTAGTACTGAAAAGGGAATATCTCACGCGCGTTAAAAGTAAATCGTTCATCATAGCCACTGCCTTAACTCCGCTCGCTTTGGTAGCCTTTATCGGCATTGTGGTGTACATCAGCATTTCAGAATCGGAGGTAGAAAAAAGAATCGGGATACTGGACAATACCAATGTATTGGTAGAGCGACTGGTTGACATTAATGAGACCCGCTATTTTGATGTAAGTGATATCCCCGAAGACAGCCTCCGCGCCGACGTACTCGACGGCGATCTGGATGGGTTTATTATTCTGAATGATCAGGTGATCTCGGAATCTCAAAGTCCCACTCTGATTTATGGAGGTAGCGGCGGTTTAAGTTTTATATCCGCGGTTCGGTCCGATTTACGGGAAGCCGTGCGGGAAGAGAAACTCTCTCGTGAGAATGTGTCGGATAACATCCGGGAAATTTTTGAGACCCGAACCGGACTGGAAGCCGTCAAGCTGACCGAAGAAGGGGAATCCGAAGATAACACCCTGTTTGCCTCTGCTCTGGGCTTCATACTCGGGCTGATGATCTTTATGGGCATTTTCATATACGGATCCCTGCTGATGCGCAGCGTGATTGAGGAAAAAACCAACCGGGTACTGGAAGTAATCGCTTCGTCGGTGAAACCGATTGAGCTGATGTTCGGGAAATTGTTTGGGGTATTGGCTATGGCCCTCACTCAGTTCAGTATCTGGATTGTATTCTATATCGGTCTTTCTATTGCCGCTGCGCCGGTTGCGGGCATGATTATGGAAGCACAGATGAGTAACATCCCGGATGAAGCTGCACAAGCAGCAGCCTCCTCATTCGATCCCTCCTCCCTGGAGCAGATGGTGGTTGACCCAATGATTTTTGTGAACTTCCTGATCTTCTTTTTCCTCGGTTTTATGATATACAGTGCCGTGTTTGCCGCTATCGGTGCTGCGGTAGAAACCGAGCAGGATTCCCAGCAGTTTATGCTGCCGGTCGGACTTCCGATTTTCGTCGGTTACTTCCTGAACACCAAAGTAATGGAAGCGCCCGACTCCGGACTCTCCCTGTTTGTTTCCCTGTTTCCGCTCACCGCCCCCATTAACATGATTACGCGGATTGCCGCATCCCAGGTTCCCTTATGGCAAATCATCGTTTCTATTTTGTTGATGATTCTGACCTTCCTGGGCATCATGTGGCTGGCGGCTAAAATCTACCGTGTGGGTATTTTGATGTATGGCAAAAAACCCTCCTTCAAAGAGCTCGGCAAGTGGATTAAGCAAAGTTAAACAGAGGGAATCCTATTACTTCATTTTATAAGGGACGGGCTTGCTCGTCCCTTTTTTTGGTTCAGCTTGTGTGGTTGCAGACAATTTCGCTATTTCTAAGAAATATCCCCACATGGTTAAACGCTGGGTCGTTATATGATTTATGATAAACGCCGGCTACAAGATTGGAGGTAATATGACACAATATATCGATGGATTTGTACTTCCCGTTCCACGAGTTCACCTGAATGAATACAAGAATGTGGCGGAAAAAGTAGCTGAAATTTGGAAGGAATATGGAGCACTCGCTTATTTCGAGTATGTCGGAGAAGATTTAAAGATAGAAAGCACGCGTTCGTTTATAGAACTTGTGGATTTAAAGGAAGACGAAGTAATTGTATTTGGATGGGTTTTATTTCCTTCGAAAGAAACTCGTGATTCAGCAAATAAAAAAGTCCCCAACGACCCAAGGATGGCGGAATTAGTAGCCCCGCTAACCAACCCTGAACGATTGATTTTTGATGCTGAACGAATGGTGTATGGAGGTTTTCAGTCGTTGGTTCAATCGTCATAATAATTTCAGGCTTCGGTCCTGCTACTTCCTCTTATACCCCGGTGTTTGTATAAAATACTTTGGCTCAAACAAGGCTTTGTCCTCCTCTGCATCCTCTTCCCGAAAAATAGAGAAAGCCCCGTTGTCCAGGTTAAAGCCGAGCATACGTCCCGATTTGGACTTAATCATTACCGTAGATGAATTCCGTTCAAAATCATACACATCTATCTCAAAACGGTGTTTTTGAATATCGGAATTCAACAGATGCTTGATTAAATCGTCTTTCTCATTGGTGTAGAGCGTGAAGTCTTTGCTCTTTGTGTATAGGTGAAAACAATGATAGTAATCGGATTTGTATTCATCCAAAAGCAGGTCCGATAACTGATATCGGTGCTCTCCTTTCACAATGATGGATGAGTCCGTTACCGCCAATTTTGATTTCAATTCAGCCCCTCCGTTTATCTTCGTAATAAAGGAAATGATCATCACCGCCCCAATCACAATAATGAATAGGGTCTCAATGGCGTGAGTTTCCAGGAAATCATTCAGATTAAAAACGATGTAGGTGAATGCAATCATAAAAATGAGGGCAAAAAAACCGGAAGCACATCCCAGAAATAACTGTCGATTGGTGTATTTAAATTCTGCAGCCGCCATACATACTTTTAATTTAGAGCAACGGGAATCTAAGTGAAATAATCTGTTCTTAGAAATAAGGTTTCGGTTAAGCGGAAAATTTCTGATTTCAGTCGCTTATTTCGATAGTTCCTCAAAATCTGTATAATATTCCTTGTCAAGCACATAGAAGGTTTTCGGAAGTACTTTTTTGGCCGGTAGATACGAAGTTGCACCCGGCTGTGCATTTCTTGAATATTTTTTTGATAGGTACGGTGCTATGGAACATTCTACACAAGCCTTAAAACCCCCTCCCGTTGCCGATGGACAGGCTCTTTTCTTTAATCACCTGTTTAAGTTTAAGTCGGATACGCATGGATTTCTGCAGGAGCAAAGCACGAATATGGGACCTTTGTTTACGGTAAAGCTTCTTTCCAGGGATATTTATGTATTGAATCATCCGGATGCTATTCAGCACGTTCTAGCCGGTAATGCAAATAACTACAGCCGGATGAAGCCCTATTCCATCATGGTTGAGTTACTGGGGCGTGGACTGATTACTACCGAGGGTGATGAATGGAAACGCAGAAGGCGTATTGCTCAACCTTCTTTCCACAAAAGAAAGATGGGTGAGCTCTTTGATGAGATGCAGCAGACGATCACCCAATTTATTGAACAGAGAGAATTTACCGGGGGCCAATCAACCGATCTTGACAGGGAAATGAGCCAAATTACTATTGAAGTGCTGAGTAATACCATCCTTAAGAACGACATTGAGTTTGAAACCGAGCAGCTGAAAACCAACTTTGCGCTTGCATGGGATTACCTGTCCCAGAAACGGTTCCGGTGGACCAAGCTGCTAAATAAACTACCCAGTAAAACAAAATCGAAAGGGCAGCGTGCAATAGCTGATTTAAAGAAATCCATCCTTGAACTCATCGAAAAACGCAGGACTTCATCAGGAGAATTTAACGACCTGATGGATATGCTGATGAACGCTACCGATGAAGAAACCGGAGATAATCTTTCAAACGAAGAGTTACTGGATGAGGTAATCACGCTGTTCACTGCCGGTCATGATACTACAGCCGTGGCTCTTACCTGGAGCCTTTACTGCCTGGCTCATCACCCCAAAGTGGAAGAAAAAGTCCTCGCAGAAATTGACCGGAACTGGAAAGAAGACGGCTTTCTCTTTGAAGATCTGCGTCATTTCCCGTACCTGAACATGTTTATACGAGAAGTGATGCGTTTATTCCCTCCGGTCTGGACCTTTGGTCGCCGTTCGCTGGAAGAGGATGAAATTATGGGTTTCAAGATACCGGCCGATGCCTCTGTTACCCTCCCCTCCATACTCGTGCACCGTAACCCTGAATTCTGGGAAAAGCCCGATGATTTCTATCCTGAGCATTTTACAGAAGAGCGGGTTGCCGGAAGGCATAAATACGCTTACTTCCCTTTTGGGGGTGGACAAAGGCTCTGTATAGGCCAGCATTTTGCACTAATGGAAATACAGCTCGTGCTCATGTTCCTATTGCGAAAATACACAGTAACCCTTGCATCCAACAAACCCGCTGAACTCAATCTGTTGATTTCAACAAAGCCCAAAAATCCGATATGGGCAGTATTCACTCCAAGAAATATTTAGTATGAAGAACGCTGCACATACCACCCTTCCCTGGCCTGCATTCAGAGATGATGTTAAAGATTTCCTGGACTTGGCTAAAGACCGCAACTATGCCTATGGTTTTTCAGAAGCAGACATCACCCGCATTCATGCTCAACTTCAGCAGAGAAAAGTATCCGGAGAAGAACCACACTCCCTGAGTGCTTACCTGATTTGGTGTTTGGGCAAAGCGGTAAGTGCACACCCTCAGGTTCAGGCCGTTAAGCATAAAAAGAAACTGGTGGTGTTTGAGGATGTAGATGTGGCCTTGATGATCGAGAAGAAACTCCCCGATGGTAAAACTTTTCCCTTCCCCTACATCTTTAAAGCAGTTCAGACCAAATCTTTTGAAGAAATTAATACCGAGCTTCGTGAGGCAAAAGCACTGAGTTTTGAGTCCATCCGGAAAAGGAAAAAATCAGTTATTCCCCGATTTCTTCCCAAGTTCCTCAGGTTATTTATCCTGAAGAAATTGCTCAGCAACCCGTTTCGGGCAAAAGAAGTAAAAGGAACCATCGCGTTGACAAGTCTTGGCAACGTTCTGAGTAAGCGCAAATTTTGGCCGGTCCCAACCGGACCATACCCAATAATTGTAGCCACAGGTGGCGTTTACGATTCCAAAGGCGTGCATTCATCCGGAGTAAAGAAGATGTTATGTTTTTCCTTTTCTCTTGATCATGATATTCTAGATGGGGCTCCGGTAGCCCGTTTTGGGAATACCTTTATTGAACTTTTGGAAAGTGCCTCCGGAATAGGGGAAAAAGTATAGGCATCATGGATAAAGTGGAAATCAAATACGGCTTTTGGCCTTATGTAGTTTACCCCGGCACAATGATCATCAGTCTGGGGATGTTTTTTGTACTAATGGCCAATGGCTTTGAGTTGCTTGCCAGTACCTATATTCCACTTACCTTTGGGGCCTTATCCATTATCTTTTTTGAGCTATACACTCCCCATCAAAAAGAATGGATTTTTGATAAGCATGATGTCATTAACGACTCACTGTTCATGCTCACCGTCCAAACTATCCTGCCTAAAATCCTCAGCTTCCTCGTTGCCATTTTCATATTACGGATGCTGGACTATTATGAACTCCAAATTACCGGACTGTGGCCCCATCACTGGTCTATGGCATTCCAGGTGATTTTAATGGTGTTTATTGCCGATTTCTTCCGTTACTGGCTGCATAAGTTTTCCCATGAGATTCCATTTCTCTGGAAGTTTCACGCCGTTCACCATTCACCCAAAAAACTATACTGGCTAAATGTGGGGCGATTCCATCCTGTTGAAAAAGCACTGCAGTTTCTGGGCGATGCCATGCCGTTCATTATTGTAGGAGTTTCGGAAGAGGTGCTGGCGCTTTACTTTGTTTTTTATGCGGTTAATGGCTTTTTCCAACATTGCAATATCGAACTGGAAATGGGGCCGCTTAACTATGTAATCAGCGGCCCGCAACTACATCGTTGGCATCATTCCCGAAAGATTGAAGAATCCAACACCAACTACGGAAACAACATTATTATATGGGATATTCTTTTTGGCACCTACTTTTTCCCAAAACACCGGCTTGTAGATGAACTTGGCCTGCTCAACAAAGAGTATCCATTAGATTACCTGTCCCAATTAAAAACTCCCTTCTCCGGTGAAATAGACAAAAAAGCCCTCCCCCTCCAAGGTATTTCCGGAATGATTTTGAATACGCTTCTGAAATTTAAAATGAAGTGGATCGAGATTACCCTTTATAACCCTTTGAAAGAACTTGCCCGATCACCTGAGAAAGTTCAGAAAGAAACATTGTCCTCTATTCTTTTGGAGAATATGAATACTCTTTATGGGAAAGAGTATAATTTTGATAAAATCACCGGTTACGAAAGTTATCGAGAGAAAGTACCGGTTAGTGAATATGAAGACATCCGGGGCTTAATCGAAAAGCAGGATCTTGAGAAAACAACTTCTTTAACTGCAGAATCTCCCCTTTTTTATAACCAAACGAGTGGAACAACTGGTCAACCTAAATACCTGCCTGTTTTAAAGAGAACACTGGCATCGTTAAGGAAGACTCAACAGATATTTTCCCTGGTTCAATACACAGCTTGTCCGGAAGCGTTTTACGGGAAGATCATAGGTTTGGTGAGTCCGGCTATAGAAGGTTATATGCCTTCCGGTAATCCTTTTGGAAGTGCCTCCGGTCATATTTATAACACCATGCCCTGGCTTGCCCGTAAGAAATACGTTATTCCTAAAGAGGTATTTCAGATTAAAGACTATGAGATAAAATATTACATAGTGTGCCGGCTGATGATTGAGGAAAAAGATGTGACGTACCTGGGTAGTGCCAACCCTTCAAGTTTTCACAAACTTCTGGATGTTATCAATCAAAATTTTAGCCACATTTATAGCGACATCGCTTCAGGAACGTGCAAATACCTCGGAGATTTAGATCCTCGAATTATCGCTGCGGTAAACAGGAGACTAAAACCGAATTCAAAAAGAGCTGAAGAATTGGCTCACTTGTTTAGCACCGGCGATCAAATTAGCTACAAAGAAATCTGGCCTTATCTGAAACTCCTGATTACCTGGACCGGGGGAAGCTGTGGAATCTCTCTGAAAAGTGTACTCCCCAAATTCCGAAATGATATCCGTGTTATTGATCTTGGATATTTATCCAGCGAACTAAGAGCAACGGTTACGATAAACCCGGCTACGAATGAAGGCGTACCTACGATCGGAGAAAACTTTTTTGAGTTTGTACACAGAGATGACTGGGAGAATGACCGCCCTGACTTTAAAATGATAGGAAGTTTAGAACAAGGAGAGCAATACTATATTTTTGTAACCACTCCCACCGGTTTATACCGGTACAATATGAACGATATCATTGAAATCTCAGGTAAGTTTGAGAATACTCCCACTTTTCGCTTTATACAAAAAGGGAAAGGAGTTACAAATATAACGGGGGAGAAATTATATGTAAGCCAGGTTATTAATGCCGTAAAAAAAGCAGAACAAGAACTGAACCTTGATTTTCGTTTTTACCAAATGTTAGCTGATGAGAAATCGTCTTTATATGAATTATATATTGAACCCGGCGAGAGAATAATTCCTTCTATCTCAGAACTCAGCCGGGTTATTGATACCGCACTGCAAGAACAGAATATAGAATACAAAACAAAAAGGGAGAGCGATCGGCTGCAGGAGTTGAAACTACATATTCTTGTGCATGGCTGTTATGAAACCTACAAAGATTTTTATTTGAAGCAAGGACAAAGAGAGGGGCAATTTAAACCTCAAATTTTACAGTACAAGAGTAACTTTGATTTTAAAATTCAGGAGTTCGTTGCTGAATGAACATAGATAAGCTCATAATCAAACCCCTTGAGATCCCTTTCAATTCAAGCTTTGAACATAGTTCGGCCAAACGTAAAAAAACGCAGGCTGTTTTAGTCGCTGCCAGGACTGAAAAAGGAAACACGGGGCTTGGGGAAGGTTGCCCCCGGGTATATGTAACAGGGGAAACAGTATTTACATGCATCGATTTCTTTAATAAACATGCTCCTGAAATTAAACGCCATATCCATTCTATATCTGACCTGAAACATTGGGTTTTCCAAAATAAAACCCTCATCGATAAAAACCCTTCGGCGTGGTGTGCCATTGAACTTTCCATCCTTGATGCGTTATCAAAAGACCAGAAAACATCGGTAGAAGCCACGGTTGAAGTACCTGAATTACAACCTGCTTTTCAGTACAGTGCTGTGATTGGGATGAGCAATGAAGCGGTAGCAAGGAAAAGGATTGAAAAGTTTAATGCACTTGGCTTTAAAGATTTTAAAGTAAAGATATCCGGAAATCTGACTAAGGATAATTCCATACTACAAACTGTCAAAGAAATTATCCCAACGGCAACCATCCGATTAGATGCCAATAACCTGTGGAATATCCCGGAACAAGCAGTGAAGTACCTTAACGGACTTACCGTGACTCCCTCAGCTATAGAAGAGCCTCTTGAAGCAGAGGACTTTGAAGGTCACAGAAAGTTTATTGAACAATCCGGAATTCCCGTAATCCTGGATGAATCTATTTACCTGGAAGAGCATTTAGAATCCATTCTGAGTTTTTCAGAAAACTTCATCATTAACCTGAGGGTATCAAAAATGGGAAGTATTCTAAGATCTTTGAAAATGGCTGAAATGGCTGCCAGTGCCGATATCCCTTTAGTCATTGGCTCACAAGTTGGTGAGACCAGTATCTTAACCCGAGCCGCCCTAACCATTTCAAGTACATACTCTGACCGGGTCAGAGCTATGGAAGGAGCTTATGGGACTTTACTTTTAGACAGAGATGTAACGGACAAGTCCCTCATGTTTGGCAAAAATGGAGTAATAAATACCCTTGAGAGCCTTGATTATAAAAAGTTTGGTTTCGGCCTTGTTTATAGAAAAGAGTTCACGGATATATAATCGCTTATTGCGGCTGGTTTAATTCCCCATTACTCTACGGATCTTAACCTGTACCCTCGGGTCCATCTCCTCTTTTCTTCGGTCTTTAAGTACGTCAACCGTTTTCTTGGCAGACAGATACTGCACGGCATCCAGTGCCTGGTAACGAATTCTGGGGTCCCGGTCCGCCATGAGCATTTCTATGGTTTGATTCCAGTATTCCTGGTTTTTCTCATAGGTTAGCAGAATATTGAGTGCCTGTTTTTTGATGGAATACGGATAATCTCCCAGTGCCATCCGGTCAGCAATGGATATAGATTCTCGTGTGGTATCTGTTTGAACAGCAACCTTCAGAACGTTAATGGCTTTGTCGGCATCACCACTTCTCTCCAATCGCTCTGTTAATGATATCAGGTTATCGGCTTCGGCCAATTTTCCATAAGTATTCAACGCCGTGGCAAATACAGTGTCTATTTCAGCCCTGATAAGTGTGTTTCTGACAGCGTATCTGACCTGTTCGTTTTCGGGATAATCAGCAAGCGCCCTTATGGCCGACAGCCTTATCGCCAAATTATCAGAATTCAATTGCTCCAGGAAGTTTTGCTCGGTCCCGGATGCGCCCTGTGTTATTTCCCCTAAGGTGGCCAGCATGGCCGCACGAACTTCCGGTTCTCCCTCAGCTTCCAGAACATCCTGCAGGGCCAGCTGTAAATCCGGGTTATCGGTATAATTTCTGAGCTGGCGAGCCGCTTCTATCTTTTCATCGGGATTGGAACTTCGAAGCTGACGAATCAAAAACATAAAGGGCTTTTGCTCCTTCAGAGTAAGGTCAAAATCGGTTTTAGGTTTCAGAGTCACATATTCGACACCCGAGATCAGCTCTACTGAAACAGAATCGGACGCACCTGTAAAGGTGATTTCTGACCGTGTGGTATCCATAAAACCATACTGAACCAGTTCCAGTCCGGCAAGGGTACCCACCGGCTCCGATTCTGCCTGAAAATGTAAAGTGAGCGAAGGCTCTAGTTCATCGTACCGATAGTCCACTTGATAGGTATATCCTTTCTGAGCTTCCTCATCTTTATTCATAAGCGGTTCTGGCAATGCTTTCCAGTAAATCCCGGTTTGGTCGTACCAGAAGTCGGCGTATTCACTCCAACCGCTTACCTCCTGCATTTGCTGAATCAGTTCCGGCAATGATTCCCTGATGGTTTGTTTGAGAAATTCATCCTGCATATTTCCAATTCCCTGTACCCATTCATTCCAGCCTTGGATCGACTGCAGGTTATCCGGGTTCAACAGAGGTACGCTTTCATCGCTTTCAGTGACCAGAGCTTTCAAAAACTCATAGCGTGAATCGGGTGCATCAAGGTAGCGGTGGAAATTTCCCAGCCACTGTTCTGCGATCCCTCTCTTCAATTGGGAGGACAGACTTCCAAGGTTCTGGTATAAATAAATGACTCCGGCTCCTGACTGAATTTCTTCCCAGTGATTATCAGGCAGCACAACAATGTGAAGAGCCGAATACGGAAACTCGTAGGAGAACGTGTTCTCATATTTCTTCAGGCTTTCAACAGCAATAGATAACAATCCCGACCGAACTCCTTCAAGTAATGCATTTTCGGAGGCATGTATAGAGACTTCTTTCACCCCTGAACGAGCACTTTCTGTTTGGAAACTTCCAACCGAAAAGGTAATTCCAGATACCGGAACCGCAGTTTCTGAACTCCATTCAACCCGCTTCTCTTCGGTAGAAACAACTTCATCACCTACTTTATTTCCATTAAATACAACCTGAAGATCTGCCGGAATCGTGAAACTTGCATTGACCACTGACTCCACCTCGGGGTGATCCGGGATCGGAATCCAATGGTGGCGGGAACGTGGATTTAAAGAGGTCCACAGGTTCCCATAAACATCGGTATTAATTCCATAAGGAGAAGAACTCTCCCAGGTTACCAAAAAAGAGGTGCGTTGGTCTGCATTCAGGGTATCCTGCAACTGAATGATCAGCGAATCTGAACTCACCCTAAAATCAAGTGACTGACCGTTGTTCGAAACTTCCTTAACATCAAGATTGGATGTATTGAAAACAACTCGTGTAAGATCGGGCTGCCTGGAACTGATACGGTAGGTGCCTGTTGCTTTAATAAGTGCAGATGACGGTTCCACTGTTACTTCCAAATCGATGCTGTTCAGCAAAAAAGGCAATTCGGGGTAAGCCTTATAGTCCCAGTTTACCGACGACTGACCGAAAAGTGTGGCTACAAAAAGAAATGTAAAAAGCGTTGTAAATAGACCTTTTTTCATTAGTTGGTGTGTGCTTCAAATATTTTCATTACTTCAGGGAAGAGGGCCTTGTTGGTGGAGAATCCGTTTCCTGAAAATATGGTTTCATTGCCTTCAATATCACTAAAAATGCCACCGGCCTCTTGCATCACCGGAAGTAACGCAGCGGCATCCCAAATATTAAGTTCAGGGTCGTACATCAGGTCGGCCCGGCCGGTAGCCACCATCATGTGGCCGTAAGCATCTCCCCATGTTCTGTGTAGTTTGGTTTTGGTCATGAGTTCCTCAAAAATTTCCTGCTGCCCCATTTCCTTAAACCTGAAAATTTCGGTTACCAACAAGGTCGCATCTTCCAGTCTGTCGGTTTTGCGTACCTGACAAGGTTCTCCATTCAGAGTGGCTCCCTCTCCAATAGCTGCGGCACAAAGTTCCTCCAAAGCCGGAGCGTAAATGATGCCCACCTGTGGTTCATCATCCACTAAAACCCCAATCAGTGTAGTGTAAAATGGAATGCCATGAATAAAGGACTTTGTTCCATCTATTGGATCCAGTACCCACTTAATGTTACTATCTTCGTTGGTTTTGCCGTATTCTTCACCAATGATGCCATGGTCAGGAAATCGTTTCAGGATTTCCTCCCGCATTATCTGTTCTGTTTCACGATCAGCTATGGTAACGGGAGAGTCATCATCTTTGCTAATGACTTCCACATTCTTTTTAAAATATTTTAAGGTATGATGTCCGCCAATTTTAGCAATTTCGGTTGCTGCTTGTAATAAATCTTGTATCATTGAATCCGTTAATTCTTCAAACTTTTAACTAATCATCTGCTTGCTGCCAAAATTATGAGTATGAGAAAGGTTCTTCAAACAATTTTGATTCCGGCTTTGTGTTTGCTTCCCGCCTTGTCGTTTGCACAAAACGGTAAAGTACGGCTCAGCAATGAGAGTAAGTTAAGCATTAATGGAAAATCAAATGTGAATGATTTCAGATGTGAATCGGAGCACGAACTGCAGCAGGATTCCCTGGATTTTGATTATCACTTTTCAGCAGACACCATTACTGTGGATGGGGTTTCCCTGTTTCTGGAAATCAGCGAGTTTGATTGCGGGAAAAAAGCCATTAACCGAGATTTTCGAAGTACTTTAAAGTACAAGGAACATCCCTTCATACAAATTACGCTGAATGAATTGATTCTTGAGAATGAAGAGAATCCGATTCCAAAAACAGCCCATGTAACCATAACCATTGCCGGGGTTGAACGAAATTACGAAGTGCCCCTAAATGCTTTCTCCAGTACCGAAGAAGGAGCGTTGGTTGGAGGGAATAAAACGCTTTACATGACCGATTTCGGCCTCACCCCTCCCTCTCCTCTCTTTGGACTCGTTCAGGTAAGCGATGAACTGGATATTGTGTTTGATTTGGTAGTTCGGTTTGAGCCCTGATATTTACACTGTCTCTGAGCTTTAGAAATTCTCTTCAAAAAAAACCGCCGGCTGAATTGTTCCAACCTGCGGTTAATTTCAAGAATCTTTGTGATATAAAAAAAGGGCGAGCCTTTCACAGCCCGCCCCTTTCCTATGAGGTCGGTATATCAGAAGCTTACCACAGCTTCTAACATGATTCCGCTAAATTCTGCACCGGCATAGTCGCCAGAGAAACCGTCATAAGTTTGTGTTACATACTCAAGTTTGGTAAGTACGTTTTCAGTCATGAACCAGCCACCACCAATGTTGATTCGAGAGATGTCAATTTCATCGCCGTTTGGTTCTTCACCGGATACAGTGTTGTATCGGCCACCTACGTAGAAGTTTTCATCCATTCCGAATCTGTACAGAAGTTCTGCACCAATTTGTGTGTATGAACGAGTGTCTTCGCCGTTATCGATTGCACCGGATGTATTTTCAAATACACCGTAGAACTCAACACCCTGGAACTTCACAAATGGGTTGATCATAATAGCTGTCATTTCGCCGGCAATTGGACCACCAGGTGCACGGCTAGAAACCGCAAATGAAGGTGCGAAACGGCCTGATCGGAAGTTGCCCGGCTCAATTACGTTGTAGTAACGGCTACCGGCACGGTCACCAGAATACAGGTAGATAGAAGCATTCTGAGAGACTCGGAACATGGAACCGGTTAAACGAACTCTCAAGTCGTCGTTAACCTGGCTGTCATATCCTAATTTTGCCAAGAAAGAAGGCTTAGTTTTAACAGCACCTTCTACAGTACTTTGGTTCAGTTTACCATTGGTTAAACCAATCATTCCAAAGAGGTTACCGGTGTAGTAGTAAACTTCAGCACCAACTTCAGTGGTGAAAGAATCCATAATGTAGTTTCCTACAAATGGGTTGAGGATTGCAGAACCGTTATCACTGCGACGGAAGTGGTTGTCACCATAGTTGTTTTCCATGTGACCTACTTTGATTCGGATATTGTCGCTAAGACTTGAAAGGAATCCTTCCTCGATGAAGTCAAAACTATCAATCTGCAGATATCCACCTTTCACATATGTTTCAGTGTGGTTTTGAGATGATAGGTAAGTACGAAGGTGCATTCTCATACCGGGAGCAAGAGCAACATCCAGATCCAGGTTAGAAGTAGCAAGGTTGAAGTTATTCTCTAAGTCTGCAAGACTACCTGCATCGTTATCATGGCTTATGCCTTGAAACTGAAGTGCGTTAGAGCCACCGATTCGTACATAAACACCGTCGAAGGATTTATCTGTTGTGAATGGTGCTTCAAATACATTCAGGCCTGCTTTTGTAGCCGGTACAAAGTATTGAATGTTGTTGCGTTCCTGAGCTGATAAGTTCGTTGCCGAAAAGAAGGCGAGAACAAAAGCTGTAAGTACGGTTGTGAAATATTTTACGTTAGATTTCATGACCTTAGGATTTAGTGTTGTTGGTTAGTTAGTTAGTTGTTGTTTATTGAAATTTATTGTTGAGCGAATTTTGCATTGAATTCCACATCTACCTTTTCTCCGGCTTTTATAGTGCCGAACATGGCAGTGGGCGGATCAACATTAAATTCAGTCATGTCAATATTCTGTTTCCCGTTAAATAGGATGCTGCCGTCTGCCTGGAGTTGATATTCAACTTCCATCTGTACGTTTTTGGTTACGCCCGCGATAGTGAGTTCACCCTTCGCGGTCAGTGAAGCCGGGCCTACACGTTCAATTTCAGTTAATGAAAACGTGATATTCGGATGCTTCTTCACTTTCAGTGCATCATCAATTCGTTTATCCATACCGCCTTTTCCACTGTTTATTTCTTCGGCTACAACATCGAATTGCAGGCCTGAAATTGAGACCAGGGAATCACCGGATACTTCTATGGTAGCCGAACCGGAGAACTCTTCAGCAGGAGCTTCCCAATCGTGTACATTTGAAGTTCCCCAAACGATGATTTCGCTTTCGTCCGGTACTATCTGGTAGGTTTGTGCGAAAAGTGCTGTACTTAGCAGCAGTGTTACTATGAATGAAAATGTAGTCTTTAACATATCGACCTCTTTAGGTTTAAATCTGAGTTCGTTAATTAACTCACCACAAAGAAACCACACTTTCATGAAGGGAATGTGAAGAAAAAAGTAAATTATCTATTCATCAAGTTATTTATCTACAATGATTTACAGGATGAATGCGAATAGCTTTTGTGAAGATTATATGAATCTGAATAAGTAATTTTTATTTAACAGGAAGACCTTCCATCTTCATAATCTTGAGGGCATTTGTAGTGGGGCAAGGTCCCTCTTTTATTTTATACTCAAAGCTCATTCTCCCGTCTTCAATGGTTTCAGCGAAATGCCAGTTACTTAGTTCCGGAATTTCTTTTTCCAGAGATGCTAATTCCAGATCGTGAGTAGAAACCATCCCGATTCCATGTTTGCCGGCAATTTCTTTAAGAAAAGCTGTACTCCCCTGAAATCGCTCTCTGTTGTTTGTACCCTTAAAAATTTCATCTACAAAATAGAACAGCGGAAGCTCTTCCTCATCCCCGAGCTTATCAAGCAGCGTTCGAAGACGTCTTACCTCAGCATAGAAATGAGATAACCCCCCTTCCAGTGAATCCTTAACATTAATACTGGTGAATACACGAAACAGATTAGTCTTCAGTTCAACTGCATTAACAGGGGCTCCGGCAAAAGCGAGGCATAAATTAATGCCAACCGTTCTGAGGAAAGTACTTTTACCCGCCATGTTGGAGCCGGTAATCAAAAACAAATCCTTCCCCTCTTCCACTTTAAAATTATTAGTCACTTTTTGGTTGGCCGGAATCAGCGGATGCCCTAACTCTTTAGCCTCAAACAGTATCTCAGAATCGTTTGTCAGCTCGGGAAAGCTGTACTCCCGGTGTAAAGCCCCAAAGTTAGCCATTGAGTTGAGCGCTTCCAGTTCATAAAAAGTATTCAGCCACTCTGTAAGACGAGGTTCAAACTCCTTTTTCAGTTTTTCCATTTTCATGGAATAGTACATATCCCAGGGAAGGATCAAATTCACCAGCGGCCACACCACCTGATTGGCCTGAAGAGAGGCCGCTCCGGTTAGCTTTTCTACTTTTCTCAGGTAAACCGAGGGCTTGGTTTCTGCAGATTGAAAAACCTTCAAAAGTTGAGCCAAACTTTCTTTATTTGAAACCTTGAACTCCTCCACATGCAACAACAACTCCCGGAAACGACCCAGCATTTTTTCCATTTGGTAAGCAGCATCAAACAGTCCGGCTATCTTATCACTCTTGAGTTTGTAGTAACTCAGATATAGCACCAATGAAGCCAGTGGTGCGATCACCGGGAGCACTCCTATCCATGCTAAAACCGCCATCGTAAGCGTGGAAACCGATAATCCCGAAAGTATCAGCAAAGGCAGTTTGTATCCGGTTCGCTCCGGCTGCCTGAGCCAGGCAAGCATTTGTTCTTCCGTCCAGTCTTTCTGTGACGTGTGACTTTGCGTATATCGGCCAATCACAGAAAGTTTATCCCTGAAGGCTTGCAACGGAATGAGGTCCTGAACCAATTCTTGCCGCTGCATGATCTCTTCTTCAACAGGAAATTCATTCATCAACCAGCTTAGTAGTTTCTGTGAACCTCCCTCATATAAAGATGTATCTACCAAATGATGCAGGGAGTAATTCCCCACTATATCAAGGTCGTTGGCAAAAGGATGATCTTTCAGATCCTTATCATATCTTCTTTTGGGGATTTCGTTCCAGGCCAGCTGCAACCGGGCAATATGTTGTTGCTTGACTTCTTTGAGATATCCCAACTTCTCTATGGCTTTATGCACTTTCTGATGTCGGTCGGCCAGATACAAAAACCCAACAATTCCCACCAAAAGACCCAATACATATAAATAATCATTTATGGCTCCGGATGTGAAATAACCAAAAGCCAAAATCGCAAAAAATGCGACTCCCCTAACCCACGAGTAACGGTGACTGTATTCTTCCAACCGTTCTGTTTTTTGGGCAATATGCTCACAGAATCGCTGTAGTCTTTGTATTTGTTTTTTTCTGCTCATAATGAATTACATGGGTTTGACTGTTCTACAGTCATCAAAGTGGAGTGAGGATAAAAAAAGAATCGCCCAAAAACTTCCTTCACTTTCAGTACAGCTAAACAATTGGTAATATCCAACCGAATTAAATTTACAGATATGAATTATTTCGCACACGAAACAGCTGTTATTGATGATGGTGCTGTCATCGGAAAGGGAACCAAAATATGGCACTTTACCCACGTAATGCCAGATGCCGAACTTGGAGAAAATTGCAACCTGGGACAAAATGTGGTCGTTTCACCAAAAGTAAAACTTGGCCGTAATGTAAAGGTTCAGAACAATGTATCCATTTACACCGGTGTGATCTGCGAAGATGATGTCTTCCTTGGCCCCTCCATGGTGTTCACGAATATCGTTAATCCCAGAAGTGCTGTCGTCCGTCGAGATGAGTATGTGGAAACGCAGGTGAGAAAAGGTGCTTCCATCGGGGCCAATGCTACCGTTATCTGCGGAAATGAACTGGGCAAGTATTGCCTAATTGGAGCCGGGGCTGTAATCACCAAACCAGTTCCTCCCTATGCGTTAATGGTTGGAAATCCCGCCAAACAAATTGGATGGGTCAGCGAATACGGGCACCGTCTGCACTTTGGAGATGATGGCAGAGCCACCTGTCCGGAGTCGGGAGATCAGTACCGGATGCATGGCGGGGAAGTAACAAAAGGCGAAGATTAGTCTTTAGCCAATTCAGCAACCGTTGCTCCCCACCCACTCCGGTCGCTGGCCAGACTATATGATTCCACATGTGGATTTCGATCCAATAAATTGTGCACGGTTCTTCTCAACACGCCTTTTCCCTTCCCATGGATAATCCGGATTGAATAAATCTCTTTTTCCCGGCAGGCTTCTATATAATCAGGGATCAGATCTCCCAGTTCTTTGGGATTGAAGAGATGTAAATCAAGGACTCCGTTTATTGGTACTTCGATAGGGTCAGGTTCGTTCATTCGTTATTCGTTCTAGGTCATTGGTCATTGGTCATTGGTCATTGGTCACTGGTCACTGGTCACTGGTCACTGGTCGTCCGTCGTCAAAATCCACCACCCTTCGTTCCTTCACTACTTTTTTGATGAAATCCACAACTTTCTGATGATCGGGGTGTGCCGCGTAGGCTTTAAGATCTTCTTCAGATGCACATTCCGTTGTCAAAACCACATCGCAAATTGCCGCACCTGTTCCTTTCAATATATTAATGCCCACTTCCGCACTGACTAATTCCTCAATTTTATTGGGCAGATCTTCCAGCAGTTTCTTCATCACTTCTGCATTTTCAATTTTGGTTTTACCTTCAGCTACTTCTTTAAGCTTCCACATTACTACATGTTTGATCATATCGG
Organism: Gracilimonas sp.; assembly: GCF_017641085.1. Classification (NCBI taxonomy): domain Bacteria; kingdom Pseudomonadati; phylum Balneolota; class Balneolia; order Balneolales; family Balneolaceae; genus Gracilimonas; species Gracilimonas sp. The sequence goes on from NZ_JAEPPI010000001.1 coordinate 1,549,938, forward strand.
GTTTTCGTTATTCGTTATTCGTTAGTCACTGGTCACTGGTCACTGGTCACTGGTCACTGGTCATGAATATCTATTTAAACCATCGTAATTCCCAAAATACTGCCTTTCAAAATGCGATGTTCCTTGTTCAAGGTTCGAAGTTCTTCCGCTGTCAATTAATAGCAGGAACCCTTAACTTTGGGGTTCTGTTTAAATGGCACAGGCTCGTCCTGTTCTCCAAGATTTATAAATCAGAAATATTGAAAACATTGGATTTAGATAAAATCACTGCCGAAGAGATCGGCGAAGACCACATCAGCAACGGAGTTAACACTCCCCTGCGTGATGATGCTTTTGAAAAAACCGACGAAGAGAAAATTGAAATTATTCAGGAGCATTTCGCAGAAATAATGCATGCTTTGGGGCTCGACTTAACCGACGACAGCCTGAAAGGCACCCCATACCGTGTGGCAAAGATGTATGTGAAAGAAATTTTTGAGGGATTGAATCCCAAGAATAAGCCGGTAGCCCGTCAGTTTAATAACAACTACGACTATCAGGGCATGCTTGTGGAAAAAAATATTCAGGTGACTTCTTTTTGTGAGCACCACTTTCTTCCCTTCATCGGGAAAGCCCATGTTGGATATATTTCTTCCGGCAAAAAAGTGATCGGACTTTCAAAAATCAACCGAATTGTAGATTACTACTCCCGCCGACCTCAGGTTCAGGAGCGACTCACCCTACAAATTGCCGATGAGCTGCAGGAAGCGTTAGAAACTGACGATGTAGCTGTTTTTATAGACAGCAAGCACCTGTGCGTTTCAACCCGAGGCATTAAAGACCAGAGCAGCAGTACCATTACGGCTGAATATCGCGGAGCCTTCCAAAACGAAGACACCCAACAGAAATTCATCGATTACATTACAACCACCACCGAGATCCAATAATTGCTGTGGCTGAAAAAGGCACCCTACAACTTCACGTTTACAACACCCTCTCCCGAAAGAAAGAACCGTTTGAACCACTGAACCCGCCTCATGTGGGTATGTATGTTTGTGGTCCCACTGTGTATGGAGATGCTCACCTGGGTCATGCCAAAAGCTATGTCTCTTTTGATGTGGTGCTTCGCTATCTCCGGTATTTGGGGTATAACGTGCGCTATGTTCAGAACATCACGGATGTTGGTCATTTAGTGGATGACGCTGAAGAAGGTGAAGACAAACTTAGCAAGCAGGCGCGCATTGAGAAAGTACAGCCCATGGAAATTGCTGAGAAGTACACCTATACCTACTTCCGGGATATGGATGCTCTGAATGTACTCCGGCCTGATATTGCACCTCGAGCAACGGGACATATCCCCGAGCAGATAGCCATGGTGAAAAAGCTGATCGAGAACGGCCATGCATACGAAGTTAATGGAAACGTTTATTTTGATGTGTCTTCGGATAAAGAATATGGCAAGCTGAGCGGACGTAAAACAGAAGATGCAGAATCAGGAACCCGTGTTGAAACGGCTTCCGATAAAAAGAGTCCGGAAGATTTTGCTCTCTGGAAGAAAGCGGAAGATAAGCACATCATGAAGTGGGACTCACCATGGGGTGTTGGCTACCCAGGCTGGCATATTGAATGTTCGGCTATGAGTACAAAATATCTTGGGGAGAGTTTTGATATCCATGGCGGCGGACTCGAAAATCAGTTTCCACACCATGAATGTGAAATTGCCCAGGCCGAATGTGCACACGACAAAGATTTTGTGAAGTACTGGTTGCATAATAACATGGTAACGCTGGAAGGCCAGAAGATGGGGAAATCGCTTGGAAATGCGATTAACCTGCACGAGTTTTTTACGGGTGATCATAAACTGCTGACCCGAGCCTGGCCACCGGAAGTCATTCGATTCTTCCTGCTTCAAAGTCATTACCGAAGCACTACTGATTTCTCTGAAGAGGCTTTATCCGGAGCTGAATCCGGCTTGAAGAACCTTCACTCCATGATTCAGACTATCGAACAAACAGAGCCCGGTGATGGAAAAGAATTTGATCTGAAGAGCTTTAAAGAAGCATTTGAGTCATCGATGAATGATGATTTCAACTCGGCTCAGGCTATCGCCATTTTGTTTGAGAAGCTAAAGGAAATTCGAAAACGAATTAACGATTCAGACGTTCCTTCAAACCTGGATGAGATAAAAGTATTTCTGCACAGCGTAGTGGAAGAAGTGCTCGGAATTTGGCCGAAGGAGGAAGCCGGCGGAGACGAACAGTTAACCAGCGATTTAATTGAGCTGTTGATTGAGATCCGTAAGGATGCCAGAGCCAATAAGAATTTTGAGCTTTCAGATAAAATCCGGGACGACCTGAGTGAACTGGGTGTTCAGCTTATGGACGGCAAAGATGGTACTTCCTTCGAAATTGACAAATGAACTGGCTGAGCAACATATTCAGCCTGCTGATTGTCAGCTTAGTAAAGTTTTATCAGGCAGCTATATCACCCTGGTTGGGAAAAAGCTGTCGATACTCCCCCACTTGTTCCCGTTACATGATTGAAGCGGTTGAAGAATGGGGACCTTTAAAAGGATTTTGGATGGGCATTAAACGAATAGGGCGATGCCATCCCTGGGGCGGCGATGGATACGATCCTGTTCCTAAAAAGAATACAGAATAACGAATATTGAACATTGAATTACGAAGTAATGAGCAGCATTAATTTCAAAGAACGAAAAACCGTAGAACAAGTTGAAGAAGGAACCGAGCTGGCTCCTAAATTCCAGGAAGACGGACTGATTCCTGTAGTAACCACCGATTTCGAATCCGGTGAATTGCTGATGCACGGTTATATGAACGAGGAAGCCTTCAAGAAGACTATCGAATTGGGCGAAGCCGTGTATTACAGCCGAAGCCGGGAGACTTTATGGCATAAAGGCGCCACATCCGGGCTTACACAAATCATAAAAGAAATGCGTATTGATGATGACCAGGATTGTGTATGGCTGCGTGTAGAAGTGCAGGGCAATGGTGCCAGTTGTCACGTAGGATACCGCTCCTGCTTCTACCGAAGTGTGCCCACCGGCGAGGAATTTTCGCAGAACGATGGAGAGCTAAACTTTGAGGAAGACGAAAAAGTCTTTGATCCTAAAGAAGTATATGGAGATGCACCAAATCCCACCAAGCTCTGATTGTTACTATAGCTTTTTTAATAGCCCGGATTCTTAACTGAGTCCGGGCTTTTCTTTTTCTTAGAAGCACTTCAATAAAAAAACCCGAACTCCAAAAGAAGCCGGGTTCAAGGTGTTAAGTCAAGCGAGGAATTTACGCAGGTTCAAACTCCATGCGCTCCGATTCAAAAGCTTCATCTAACGGGGTGTCTGCTAAATGGTTGGTGTAATTACTGATGGTTTTAAGAGCAATAATCAGGTTTATTTCCAGGGCATTTTGTTTGGTATATCCTGCATCGAGGAATGCCTGAATATCTGCATCTGACAGGTGTCCGCGGTTTTGTACGGCTTTTCTTGTGTATGTAACAAGGGCATCAAATTTTTCATCCGGTAATGGTTCTCCATTTCGGACAGCTGTTACAATATCCTCATTCGTATTCAACTGGTTTTTGAGTATGGTTGAATGGATGGCTGAACAGTAATGGCATTCGTTTTCAATACTAACTGCTAATATAGCCAGCTGCTGTTCTTTAGCTGAGAAACTGGTATTTCCTACAATTTCATCCAGTTTTAAATAGCCTTCAAGTACGGACGGGGCTTCCGCAAATTCTCCCAGCAGATTGGGTACAAAACCGAATTTCTCTTTTGCTCCTTTTAGAAATGGTTGCGCTGATTCCGGTGCGTTTTCTTCATTATAAATAGTAAAGTCCATAATCGTAATTCTTAATTAATAGTAATTCTTCTTTTTATTGTAATAGTACATGGGATTGATGGGCTAGCCGGAATAGATATTACCCGATGGTACCTGAGAAAAGAACAATCACGCTGATAGGAAATGCTTATACAGGGATCTTATACTCTTGGTGAGACTTTATTTTGGCCGGAATTTACTGGTTCACTGAAATTGAATCCCGGTACTCTCCAAGGGATGTTCGCTCCCATGCATCTGATTGGATATACTTCAGCAATACCGATAACTCAATTACATCCATGAACCCGGGTTTACTCCCGATTACGATATGATCCGGTTGCAGGAAAATAGCTGTGGGTGTAGCATTCATTTTCATCTTTTTGCTGAACGCTTTGGAAGTCATCCTTTGCCCGTTAAACGTGAGTTTTTCTTTTGACTCGATATCGATGCGAACAGGGTAAAAGTAGGTGCTCAACAAAGACTGAATTGTTGAGTCGGTAAAAACCTCATGGTGCATTCTCTTGCAGATCCCACACCAATCCGCTTCCATAAACAGGAAGAGGTCTTTCTCGTATTCAATGGATAATCGACTCGCTTCTTCAAAATCGTACCACTGCATGTTTGCAGGCTGACTTTGTTGCCCATATACCGGATAGGCTCCAACGTATAGAAGCACAATTACTGCAATGAGCCTGTATAAATTATTCACCGGTGCCATAGATAAATCCGTTTTGATTCTGGCTGAAACTGAAGAAAACAGAAGCAGATAACACAAAAGATGTGGTTGGCTGGGTTCCGTTCAGCTGCTGATAAACCGGCAGCTCTCCAAAAACGCGCAGGTTAACCCAATCATGCACCTGGTAGCCAACTCCGGTTTTTAAGCTAAGCCATTCCCCGCCTGTATTTGGCAGCCGAAAATCGTTGAGCTGATCCCGGGTGGTGCTCCTGAACTTTATTTGGCCATCGTACGACCATCGGTCCCACATTGCACCTGATACACCGGCAATTGCTACGAATTCGTTGCCAAATGTATAGTTATCCGACTCGTTGAATCGCTCTGCAGTTCCGGTGTATCTATAGGTTCCGTTCAAGAACACATTCATATTCAGGGTTCTTATGGCACGGGATACAAACATCCATCCGACCCCATCCCATGCTCCGGTTCCGGGCTGCATATCTGCATTTAAGGCTACATTATTCGCTTCCAGAGAAGTAGTACCAAAAGGAATTTTTGCACCGACTCCCAAACTAAACTGGTAGGGGTTCCATAAATCCTGATTTATGAGGTGATACTTCATCATCACCATTCCATCCCCTATTCCGCTCGTAGTTATGGTGCTGGGATTCACCTGGGTTTGCAGTCCGGTAGTTCGGCTTTTTTCTATATAGGTAAAAGTGCCGGTAACACTCAGTTTGTCACTGATTCCATAACTCAACTCAAGCAATGCCGTGTTGGTAATTCTTTCCTGAGTTCGGTTATTCAACTCATTTGCGCCGCTGTATAAGCTTGAAATATTATTGTGCTCCCAGGTCAAGCCACCCATAAAACTTCCACCGACTACTGTTGCAAAATTCTGAGAGCTGATAAGAGGAGCTCCTGCACAACTGCAGGTTTGAGCTTGAAGAACGGGATTATACACCGACATCAACAAAATGACGAGGGATGCTAAACCGGAAAATTCAATTGCGGGAGACCCCGAACTCATAATTTTTACAGCTTTAGAATTAATACATCAACTAATTGTGATGTACAGACGCAATGCAGCACTATCCTCTTACCAAAATGGAATTGCGTAAGATTTTCAAAGTTACGTGCATCACTACTTTAGATTATACAATTTGAATGCACCAACAAAGTCATATATGCTCAGACAGCTATTCCCTATAATTTTTGTATTTGGAGTATTTTTCGGTGCGTGCAATCAGGTCAGTACGGATTCTGAATCCAACACTGAAACCCCGGATGATCCCGATTCGGAATGGCTCATCCCCTCCGATGAAATAGTTGATGGCGGCCCGGGAAAAGACGGAATTCCCTCCGTTGATGACCCACAGTTTGCACCCGTAAGTGAGATCAATTACATACAGGACGATCGGTTAGTTATAGGATTAAAAGTAGGCAATGAAGTCAAAGCTTATCCTCACCAGATTTTAGACTGGCATGAAATTATTAATGATGAAATCGGAGACACCTACTTCTCCGTTACCTATTGTCCCCTTACGGGAACCGGGATCGTACTGGATCGGATGATTGAAGGTGAGGTTACAGAGTTTGGCGTTTCAGGGTTATTGTTCAGAAACAACCTGATTGCCTACGACCGAAAAACAGACACGCACTATTCTCAAATGCAGATCCGGGGAGTAAAAGGCCCACTGAAAGGTGAAACCATAAACTCTTCCTTTTCTACCGTCCAAACTACATGGAAGACCTGGAAAGCCATCTATCCGGAATCAAAAGTAGTTACCAAAGAAACCGGGTTTGGAAGATTCTATAACGGCTATGCCTACGGGGAAAGTTATTTAACCGATGAAGACTATATCCTTTTCCCTGTAAAGCATGAAAATGACCGGCTGCCCGGAAAAACGGTGGTTCACGCCTTTCTGCCAGAAGATGTAACCGGAAACCCCGGTGATGAACTGGAGGTGAGGGTTTTTGCGAAGGATGAAATGTCAGAAGAGATCAGTGTCATCAATGAAGACTATGCCGGCAATCATATTGTGGCCGCTGGAAGCCGGGATCATAACTTTGTCGTCACTTTCAGACGAGAATTAGCCGACGGTACTATTTTGAATTTTGAACCTGTTCAGGATCAATTACCGGTTATCATGACTGATAGTGAAGGTAATCAATGGAATATATTTGGAGAGGCGGTAAGCGGTCCCAGAGAAGGCGAAACCTTAGCCCCGACAAAGTCTTACGATGGATATTGGTTCGCCATAGCCGATATGTTTCCCAATGCATGTGTGTACCCAAGTACCGGTTGTAAGGGGTATGTGGATAGATAGATAGATAGATAGATAGTTAGTTAAGCTTTTGTGTTGATTCAACTACTCTATATCCACTCTTTATCCACCGGAAAAGCCCATATACCATCAGCGACCAGGCTACGAAGATGAGCTCAAGGTAAATCAGGTACACCGGCCACTCGGGTAAGATGCTGAAGAAGGTGGTTCCCGGGGGCTTGCCCATAACATACAGGTAGTTGCTGCCCAGCAGGAGATTAATTCCTCCAATCACTAAAGCCACAAAATTGAGTGCTACCACAGATCGCCCCACATCACTTAACTTCAGGTCCCAACCCCACTCAATAGCCGGATACAGTGCCACAAGCACTAACAAGAGATGCACCATCCAGTAACGAATGGCATCGTAATGAAATAGAGAGAATTGAACGGAGGGCGTCAGATTTGCCTGAGACACCCCTAATACCACCCAGAAGAATAACACAGACCAGGTATTCCTGTCACTCTTCATATACACCCACACAAGTACAAAGGGAAGGAAATTGCACATATGCAGAGGGATGTCGTTGGTAACATCAAAGGTTCCGGTGTACATATTCAGGGGAATCTTCATAAGCTGAGAGAGGGACATCATCATGGCCATAACCAAAAGCACCTTCCGCTGGGCTTCCCGGCTTCGGGTTCTCATGAATGGGATAAACCAGATGCAAAATCCCAAAAACAGCAGGAGCACTGTAAAATGCTCTGCCGAGTAGGACGAAAACAGGTAGGTTGTGTCAAAAAAGGTATTCAAGAATCTATTTCTTTTGCTTTAACTGAACTCAGATGCCTGACTGGAATTGAGCAATTTGAAGCTCATTGATTTCAGTTCTAAAAAACAAAAAAATACGATTATTTCATTGAATGGCTTTTAACTTTTTAGCCCGAGAGGTTATTTATGTCAAATATACTATTGGAGAAGGTATTCTGTAAGTTCAGTTGACAAAAAGTAATTCTACATTGTCGTTTTTTTCCAATTTATACTTCACTTCCTTCCGTAGCTTAGACGAAATCCACAATCAAATCTTAGTACATGAAAAAACTGCTTCTTTTTCTCGTCCTCTCCCTGGGAACTTCCACCTCCCTTATGAGCCAGAGTTTACAAGACCTGAACTGGATCACCGGCTATTGGACCGGTAATACACAGGGTGTTGATATGGAAGAACTTTGGACTCCGGTATCCGGAAATATGATTCTGGGTGTACACCGTGATGTATTTGGAGAGAATTCCGCTTATGAGTTCCTCCGCATAACCATCAAAAAAGACGGGTCCATAGTGTACCTGGCTTCCCCATCCGGAAAAGAACCCACCGAATTTACTCTGTCGGAATTGACTTCAAATAAAGCCGTTTTTGAAAACCTCAGCCACGACTTCCCCCAGCGAATTATTTACAGCCGTTCCGGCGACCAACTTACGGCCCGGATTGAAGATGAAAATGGTGAGAAAGGAATGCAGTGGACCTGGACTAAAACAGACCTGGAGTAGTTAGAAAGTTCACAATAGTCAGAAAAGACTAATCAATCACTCTCGTAAAAAAGATGGGTAAAACTGAATGTAGGCTCAAAGAAATCTCTGGGTGTGAGGCCGGTGTACGTTTTAAATTCTTTGATAAAATGGGCCTGATCATAGTACCCATTATCACAGGCAAGCTCTGTCAGGGTTTCGTATTCTCTATTAATCATTTTTTGGACAGCCGTTTTTAACCTGATAATTTTTGATAGCTGCTTCAGATTAATGCCAACCGATTCTGCAAACCTGCGTTCCAGGGTGCGCCTGCTCACCACAGTGTCGATCGGTAGTTCATTTATTTTTTGTCTGCCCCGGCTTTCGATAATGGTACTCACGGTTTCTTTTACAATAGAATCTGCGACAGTGAAAGATTCAAACTTATCGGTCAGAAATTGTTCGATAATGTCTATCCGCAGTTCGATCGATGAAGCCTTCAGGATTTTGGATTCTAGAGCCATCCCTTCCTCCCCCAATATCTCAGCCAGCGGAACGGCCGAATCCTGAAATTCTTTAGCCGCTAATTTTGATATCGGCTGTAACCCTTCGGGTTTGAATCGGACGGCAAACATACCGGAATCACCGGACGGCTCAATTTCAAGTTTCCGGGTTAGCTGGCCGAATACAAAACATTGAGGCTGCCTTATTCTGCTGCCATCCGGCACACAATGCTATCAATAGGATTTCCTAAAATTATGTCTAGCGCAATTCTTACTAAATCACTGCTATTTGTATACTCATCTAGTTTTTCGGACTGAGACTTTTTTATATAAAAAGTTCTAGTTACTCCTCCTTGTTCATATTTTCTTCTGGCAATTCGAGCAGGACGTATCTCAACTCCAGCTGAGGTAATCCATCTCCTTAGACGATCTACATGAAGTACTATACCATTCTTCTTCTCTCTTCTTGAAATCGCATTAATTGAAATAGACTTGTCCTGTTTATACTCTTGGACTAACCTATCTTTATACTTCTTATATTCAGTTTTTGACATCCCCAATGTATTATGGGTTGGTCGATTGGTTTTATTTAGATTACCTCGATTGTTCTCCATTGGCATAATTATTTGACAAAAAAAAAAGGAGCCGGACCCCTCCGACTCCCTATAACCTCCAACACCCTAACACAATGACCCAGATAAGATAAGCTAATATCGCCTCTGGGAAGACGTTAGTGATGTGTGGGCGCAAATAATAATATAAACAAATCTTTAAAGCAAAAAATTGTTGATAATTGTCGCCTTATTGGACTTAATGCTTCGGCTACACTATTACCTAGTTTTCAAAATCTAGATTATAAACTTTGATTTTATATTGTTTATGGTAGCTAGAGTTCTTTGGTCAAAGATCAATTCTATCTATTTTTGTGAAGTAAATATTTTCAAGACTACATTTTCTTACATATAAATATTATATAATAAATGTCTTACAATATTATTTGCAGATAATATTCCGATGTTTTAGATTCAGTCGTCGCTGATTTAATGGCAACTTGCAGAGCGACTTATAAATACTGCTAAAGCGCCGGTTGTGCTCAAACCAGCGGTACACTGTCGCTCTTCTAATAACGCTGGTATAAATTGATTCAGATGAGTAAACGATTTAACCCTTATGCAAACTTGCTGAAAAAGGATCGTCAAAGTTTATCAGAAAATAATATCAAGAATATCAACGTGCCGCAGGGTACTTAATAACTTCTACAGACAACAATTTTCAACCATAAATTTATCAGAAGTATGTCGAATATCTCCTTTCAATTAATCATTGATACCCAAAACATTTTTCTTAGCCAGGCTCCGGATAAAGGACGAATCAGGGCCAACCTGACCGGCCTGAACATGGATCAAGTTGATGTCATTGTAGATGGGATCATTGATGCAGGGCCGGATGTAGTGAACCATTTAAAAAAATGCCTAAAAGAGAAAACTGATGACTCGTAGATACCGACTTTCCTGTTATTAAATCATTCATATTACGACTCAGATAACACAGCATCCTAACCACATGTTTTATCTCAAATAAAGCGGCACTGAAAAGTGTCGCTTTTCATTTCAGTTCTATTGCTCTTGTATTACTCTTCGGTAACTACCTTCTTGCTTAACTTCCTTTACTACTCCCACCCCTTTTTGGTTGAAATGATCACGTAAAGCTTCAGCACACTCATAGGCTATTTTTTTATTCTCTGAAGCAATTTGAATTAAAACAGTTTTCTCTTCTTGTTTTTTAAAGAAACCGATTGCTGTAGCTAAGGTAAAAGAATCCGTGAAACCAGAAACAATATCTGCGATTTCATTTTTTAGATCTTCGGTCAATTCTTCACCCACCCCAAGATAGAGAAGGTAGTTATCACGCTGAACTTGCTCAGTCATTAACCGGTCTGCAAGGTGATTTAATATATCTTTCCCATTTCCAGTTTGGATTATGGTTTCTGCTATTTGCTCCCAAATGTTATAAGGTTCAATTTTTGTCATTTAGATATTTTATTAGAAATAGAAAGCAGTAAAGAATCATCTGTTATCAATTTTCCAGAACGACTCAATACATTTGTAGTTTGCAGGATACAGCTTCCACCAAATTCAGTTTCGTATTTTCCTGTAACCTGTTTTTCGGTACCAGGATAAAGAAGAACTCCATCATGGCTTTCAAATAACCGATTGTAAGCAAAAATTTGCCTGAGGTCGTTGTCTGAAGGCCGATTTTTAGTTGGGGTTTTCCATTTCGTATCAACTACAATCTTTTTACCGGATTCATCTTTTGGTATAAGCAAAATATCCGGTTTTAATCTTTTTCGGCTACTTTCAGACCTCCAGAACACCTTATTACTTTGTGCTTTTACTTGGTATTTGTCCGATAAATGACGCCTCATCATTTTTGTAATAAAACGCTCCCAAAGTTGATTCATGTCAAACATTAAGGCTAGCACATGGTTACTGCCTTTTGATATGTCAGGATGGTAATTCAATAGAATCAGTCGTGCGATTTCTAAAGCTTCGGAGTAGCGTTCTGTTTTTCGATTCAAGTAAATTTGATTGAACATTTGTTCATGTACTGTACAATCTTCTATCTCTTCGAAGTAAAGTAACTGACTCTTTACTCTGCTTCTCAAGTCTGAACGAATTGGGATCTGCGATAATACGACCAGCGTCTTTTTTAAAATTTGATTGATTAGGTGATTGAAATCATATTTGCTGTACTCAACGTGAAATCTCTCTTTGTGTATAATGTTATCCCGAATCTGACCGGGTATATGTAAGCGACCTTTTAACGCTGTTTGATTCTCTTTTACCTTCCGATATTTCTTTGCTAATCCCTGGTGTGTAAGCCTCTCACATTCTTTAATGAACAGTTCAATGTACAGATCAAAAATTGAATTGCGCTGAAGCCTTAAATCTGATTTTGAAGTAGATGCTACTTCGATACCAGAGGTAATTCTAAGCATCTGTATTAGTACATCTCTCCAGATCTTTTTATCCAGAGTTGACCGGTCCGTCTTGGGTAACACTTCAATAGCCGTATCTCCAACCTGAATAACCCCAACGTACTGATTGAATTTTACTCCCTTATGAATCAGTGAAAAGTAAGGCGTACCATTGATTCCATGGTATTTTTCAAGTTGCTCAAAAAGCTTGACCGTAAAGTTTGGCTCTGATTTGAGAGTCAGCCTTTCATGCTCAAAAACCGATATGGTTTTACTTTTTGGCATATAGTTTTAGGCTTTTTTATTGAGAAGCACATTTAACGCCCCTTCAAAAGCTTCATCATTATATTTCCAATCGGTAGTAAGCTCCCAAACTTCCCGATCGTCAAAAATAGAGTCATCGTAATCTGACTTCGCAAATAAATCAGTTTCTCCTGAATGCTCAGCCTGTTTAATAAAGCCCTTTCCTAGTACAAGCTGAATTTTTCCTTTGTCTCCGTAGAAGTATTCTTCGAGTAATGGAATGATGTTCCTGTAAAACACTCTCTGAAGGTCTGATACCTCTTTTACATTCATAAAGTAGGAATGCCCAATCAGATGATCCTTATCAAGTAATTTTTTGATTCTCTTATTTATAGTCTCAAGAATATTTGAAAGCAAAAACTGACTTTCACTAACATAGATTTCACTCTTTTCTGCCTTCAAAGCTCCTTCTTCTTCAATCACCTTGATTTTTGGAGGCATCTCTTCAAAAGTAAACCTGCGTCGCAATGCCGTATCCAATGCTTCAATACTCCGGTCAGCGGTATTCATAGTACCGATAATGTGCAAATTGGATGGGACACTAAATGGTTTTTTTGAGTAGGGTAAAATAGCTTTTTGCTCTTCTTTTCCTCCCTCCCTTTTATCTGACTCGATAAGGGTAATTAACTCACCGAAAATCTGAGCGATATTTCCCCTGTTAATCTCATCTATGATAAGTACAAAGTTTTCATTACTGCCTTCAGTAACCTCAGCTATATTCTGTTTTTCAAAAAATTCTCTGCTTACCCAGTCTTTCTTTAACATATAAATGGGTTGCTGTTGCAGGTTTTTCTCATAGATCTCTTCGATTGGAATCTCTACGTCCTTTACCAACCAATCTACGTCACGAAAATGAGGGTAAGAAATGGGCGCATCGGGTTTGTATTCATAATCTCCCTTTACTTGGCCAATCGCTCTGACAATGGAATTACCTTTTGAAACCAGAACATAATGCCCCTTCTTCAAATAATGGATGAAATAATTCATGGCTCTGGAAGAAAAATCACTCAACCCTGAACTTTCCTGAACAATTTCTTTTATGTCAGACTCAGATTTTCCCGAAAGATCAAGATGATCTAAATACCCTATCGAAATCTTACCATGATCGATACAGTATTGATAGATCTCATCGTCTTCTTCTTTGTTTGTATTTCCCAAAGAAACCTTAAAAAACTGAGCTTTTTTAAAATCTTCATCGCTTAACCGAACACGTTCCCTGGCTTCCTCTGCTTCACCTTCCGAATAATATTTCGCTTTTCTACAAATTCGTTTAAAAATACCATCTTCAATCTTATAGGAAAGATCTCCCTCAGTATTGACATCTGGCTTGATGCCTTCTACAAAATCCTCGTACGTAAAGCTTTGATGAAACGTAGTAAAAGCAATTCTTCTTTTCTTTGACTCTGCCCAGTCAGTAATTAACAATTCCCGGTACCGTTTTGTTAGAGCTTCCCGATCATATTTATGTTCCTCATAAAACTCAGGATCTACTATTTGCAGTGCTTTATTGACCGTGTAGAAAGTTTTACCTGTTCCTGGAGGGCCGAATAAAATTTGATTTAAGTAATTTTGATTTTTTGCCTCTTCCATTTTGCTAACTCCTTTTCCAATTTGAAGTTCTTTAACTAAACGATCAACATAGTTTTTATATGAAGTTATATCAGTCAGCGTTTTTCTGACTATATCTGAATCTGGCCATATTCCTTTATTCAGCCAATTTACTTTCCTTGTATGCTTAAAGTAATCTCTGTCTTCTTTATAATTATAATCAGACTCAACAATACCCCAGCCTAAATATTCTGTTGTTCCTTTCTTTGCAATTACGATATCTCCAGGCTCAATTACATTTGCAAATTCCCAACAGGCAGTTTTATCATTTTTCTTAGATGAGTCAGTATCAAATGCTTCTTGAAGAGGCTTTTTTAAGTCACTTTTCTTGTTATAATTTCTAAGATTTCCTAAAAAATCCCAGCCTATTGCCATTATTCCTTGCGAATAGAATTCTTCCCAAAACTCAGCGTTTGATCCAGGGGAATACATCCAAAATTTTCTGTTTGCTAAGTCAAAAGCTTTTTTCTCATTACTTCTATCCGACTCATAGCTTTTCCACAGCTCTCTCGTATAGTCAAAATAATCTTCACCCTCAGGTTTTTTATCGATCAAGAATCTATGAATTTTCGATATTGGGCAGGAATCTGCATCAGCTAAGCCTTCAGTTTTACCTACTTTTCTAATAGCTTCTGTTTTAAAAATATTTATGACTTGAAAGTCAGAGTATTGAAAAGCAATTTTCCACTTTAAAGCATCTCCGAGATCAATGGAATCAATTTCCTGAAGCTCGTTTGATTGGACGAACTCAATCACTGATACAATTAAACTTCTAACCTCTTTAAAAACTTCCTGTGCGTTGTCTCCATACTTAGAAACCCATGCGTATTCTCCGTCAGTTGAATATCCAGATCTCGAATCTTCACTATCTGTATTATTCCGCTTATAAATACCAAATTTGTAAGCTGATCCACCCCAAATACTTCCTAAGTCTTGTGTTTTAGATTCTAGCCAATAACAGAATGAATCCTCTTTATTGAGGTTTGTGTATTCATCCAACTCCATTGACTTTACCCGCTCTAACGACCACTCCTTGAGAAACTCTTGCTTTAATTCATAGAGTTCTTTGTTTTTTTTCTTCTCCACAATCTCAAACCCCATATCATCTAAATATTTATTCGTCGTCTCACCACCACTCCGTTCCCATACCCTATCTCCATTCATTTCTTCATGAGCATAACGCATGATTTCTTTGGGCGGGAAAGCTTCTCCATCAATGATTACATCGTAGCCGGTAGAAGAATGAAGTTCTATTCCTTCATCTTTAATTTTTTGTACCGCCTTTTCGATGTGTTCCCAAGTTATTTTGTCCGGTTCAAATGGCATTTTTATTTTAACTAATTAAAAGTGACATCGTAATAAATCCAGCTATCATAATTACTAATGATAATATCATTATTGCTTTTATAACTTTAGCTTCCTTTCTATGAATCGAAAACTCATCATTAGTTGTAGCTTTGAAGCCTGATAATTGATCAGCAATCCCTTCGATTTTATTCTTGAGATTTTTTTCTGTCTTTACCTGATTCCCCTGTATCCTCTTATCTTCCTCTTTTAAAGTTGTAAGTATTTCTGCCATTTTGGAAAAATTTTTCTGTGTTTTTCCTTCAAGATCTTTTAATTCATTGAGTCCACTATCTAAAACTGAAAATTTTTGAGTTACTAAAGATTGTGTCTCACTATTTACTTTTTCTGACTTTTCAATACTTTCCTCTAGCGCTTTAATTGCAGCATTAACCCTTTGCTCAGTCTCTCCATACTCTTTATTGACCTGATCAAGAAATGAATCTGCTTTTGTGGAGTATTCTTTAATTTGTTGAACTATCTTCTTGGCATTTTCTGCATTTTCAGATGTAATTTGATTGACATTTTTAAGCTTTTCAAGCTGGTCAATAAGTTCTTCAAATTCTTTTTGTGCATTAATTAAATCACTCATTGTATGATATTTGGTTCAAAAATTTCTTGAGACAATTAGAGGTTCTAAATACTAAAATTTCATTCGTTAGCGGGTCCAAAACAGGAGAAATTGTAGGATTTATATCAAGTACTTTAGAATTAAATAATTGTAGAAGACTCAGGATATTCTCCCATGATTCATTCTTCTGTAGGCTTTTGAAGCCTTTCTTATACAATTCAATAGCTTGTTGAATTAAAGGTCTTTCCATTGCAGATTCAAAATCTACACTTTGTTGACTCTCCAAAGCGAAGTAACTGTAAGCAGTTAACAGGTCTATGCTTGCATTATCTCTTGTCATTGTTATTCTTAAATTCTCACAAGCACCCCTTAAGTGTTTGGCATTGTTTATTTCTCCTCCCAAATTATCCGGAGGATTATTTATATACCCGAGATACTTTTCAACTACTTCTGTATTTTCAATTCTTCCCCCATCAGTATCTTTGGGCAAATAGTTTACCCTGGCATATTTAGAAGTGAAATAATAGACAATATTTTCTCTGAATATTTTTTCACCATGCTCATGGCCTATTTCACACAGCTGTTGCATGTAATCAATTGCCCTTTTTCTTTTCTCAGAGATTTCTTGGTCAATAAATTCAGTTAAGGTAAAAAGTACTCTTTTTAAAGCCGGTTCATACTCCTTAGATCTTGCAATTTTCATCCACCTTTCAGTCGATTCATTACCTAAATACCTCTTCAAATATTTTTCAAGATTGGTAAAATAATCTTCATCCGTTTTTCCTTGAAATTTAACCATCACAAACCTTGCATAATAATCAATCACATAATCATCAATAATCCCTGCAATCATTAAGCGATAAATTGCTCTAAGTGTGTCACTGGTATTCCTGATTTGATAAAACTTAGATTTTATTTCTTCAATAGAATTATCAGAAATAGTTAAACTACTTTGATAGTTTGTATGCCTTCTATACTGGAAAAGTAAATTATGAATAAATTCTTCAGAGCTTCCGCAAAAATTATAAGCAGCCCGTATTACCCGTGGTTCCATTTCAGGGTTATTCGGCTTTAAGAATTCAGATAACTCATTTACTATATTATTATTAAATCCAATTCTAAGTTCGTGAATTGACTTATTATCTACCTCTAACAAAGTCTTAATACCCGGGGCAGAACTTGTATTAAGCCATTCTATGTAATCTTCTCCATTTGACTCTTCTTTGAGGATCTCAATTATTGAATCCGCAATTTCCTTTGATTTGTCTTTATCAAAATTCTGAATAAAATCGTCGTAGGTTCTTAGGTCTCTGAGCAAATCAATGGAAACAATTTGTATACGATCAGCAGGGTTTTGTTGAAAATGTCCAAAGACGTTTAAATATCTATTATTCCAGAAACTAACCTTTCCAATTTCCGGATGTTTCTCTTTTGCTCTTCTATCTATAATATTAGGATAGAAACCTTCCTCGTATTTAACTTCATTCAGGAATTCATCTATAATTTCTTTTTCCCTTGATATACCTTTAAACGAATTTTCATAAAAATCATAATTTGTTCTAATATCTTCAGGGTAATATAGTATAGTACAAATTGCAGGCTTCCCATCTCTTCCAGCCCGGCCAGCCTCCTGGTAGAAACTTTCAACTGAATCTGTAAATGAATAATGGTAAGTGAATCGAATATTGGGCTTATCCAAACCCATTCCAAAAGCCTTAGTTGCAATCATCAGATTCTTTTTATTATTCATAAAATCATCCTGATTCTCTACTGATGAATTTGCTTCCCTCTCCACTCTATTATTCCGAATTGAATTTTCATCTCCACCACCGAAGAAGGTTCCAATATCTAAATACTGTAAGTGGTTTTCGAGATAATCTTTTACTGATAAAACACCATTTTTTAATTTATCAGACTTTGTAGGACAAAATATTACACCAGCATTTTTGTACTCTCCATCTTTATTCTTTCCAAAAAAATTGTTTCCCAAGTCAAGTAATTGCAGTTGATCTGATGCTTTTTTTAGTTCCTCGGGTATATTCGTTATAGAGCTTTTCAATTTTGAGTGTTTAACTGCACCGATTTCCTTTTCTCTTTCAAAGAAATTATTAAGGGTCTCCTCATCAAGCTGCTCATCAAACTTTATGATATTAAAATTCAACTCTTTTCTATCGATAGCATCAGCCGGTAATGTTACTATGGCATCCTCTGGCATTTCCAATTCCCTTTGAACGTCTGCTAAAACATCAAATGATGCAGTTGCTGTTAGCCCATAAAAGATCAGGTTATTATCCTTTGCTTTACAAAAACGTTTCAGGTTCTGAGCAAGATTTAAATAGGTATGTCTAAAATCATGTCCCCACTCTGAAACACAATGAGCTTCATCTATCACTGCATAGCTATAGTAAACACCAAACTCGCTACATTCATCAAGTTTTGTCCTAAACTCTTTCATTTGAAGTCGCTCAGGGGAGATATATACAAACTGAAACCTCGACTTTACCAGATTGTTTAAGTTTTCTTCTTTCTCATCTTTAGTGTTAAAGGAATTAATAAAAACAGCGTTGTCAATCCCATTAGATAATAGCCCATCGTGCTGATCTTTCATTAATGAGTTAATAGGTTCTATAATTATTGAAACCCCGGGCTGCAGTATTCCGCAAATTTGATATGTAAGAGATTTACCACCGCCCGTAGGTAGCAACCCAATTACATCAAGATCCTGAAAAGCTCGATTTATTATTGATTCCTGACCTGGCCTGAATTTTGATTTTCTAAATATATTTCTAAGAAAATATAAGAGCGCTTTTTCTTGATTGTCAGTGTCATATAAAAAGTCTTGACTATACCTATCCTCTATTTCCTTTTCATCAAGTACACCTAATCTTTTATATTTTAGCTTCCTGTCAGTTAATACCCTAAGAAAAAAGTCATTCTCACTTACTTCTTCGGTATTCTTTTTTGATAGATTAGAAATTACATATCCACCTGTTTCCGAGCTGCATTCATACAATATACTATGAGCTTTTTTCGAGGATTTAAACCCGATCTCCTTAAGACTTTTTTCCTCTTCCGACACCAACGAATTAATCTGTTTAAATAAATTATTCAAGTCCTCAACTAAATAAAGGGCCAATAATTCATCCTTGTTTTTAATATCTACGTCAAACTGCCCTGAAGGGTTGTAAAGCATATATACCAGTAGGATCAGCTGTTGTATACGGGCACAAGCTTGAAGATCTCTTAAAATTTTGAACAGTGTTAGATACTGAGATCCAAACTGTTTGGCGACACTTTCAGTAGTGTAATCACTAAAACCTGTTAGCAGAGTACTTAGTGTCTCCTTTTCCAATTCAGACAGTTCTGGCCAAGTAAAATCAACTTTAGCCTCTGCACTTTCAAAACTTAACGATACATTTTCTTCTCCTAAATGAGTCTTCAGTATATATTCTGAAAGCATGAGGGAGGCTCGAGTAGGTCTTCCTCTTGTAATGATATTCCAAATAACTTTTATGAGTGGATTGACATTACTAATGTCAATATGTTCTGGAAAATTACTTACCTCAAAAGGGAGACTTGAGTTGTAGAAGTCTTTTAATACTCCCGGACTAACAATTTTTTTTAACTCCTTGTCAATTTCATCAATGTAGTACCCAGCTTTAAAATATGGCATAAAACATACTTAAATAATGTTTTAACTCTAAGATAGATAATGAAAATCTATTAATTATGCCATGTACTTTTGGGTAACAATATTGCGAGTATCACTATTCTTTATTCAACAAATACTCTACAATATCTTTGGTATAAAGAATGAGTTCATACGCCTCTTTATCTGAGACTCTATTTAAGTTATGAACGGCATCATTTCGAACTCGTTGAACTTTGGATAGCTTTTCAATGTATTCCTTTGGAAGTACTTTCTCTTTCTTGGCAAACTCTTTTAGTTTTTGGAAGTAAATTCTTTATTCGCTTTAAGTGTTTGACCATCGATCAATTTCGTGGCATAATCCCCGTTAATCAGACATAATTTGTTTCTGATTAAATCTTCTAATATTGAATTACAAAGTATAATAGCTGCATTTCTGCATCCATATAACCAAGCTTCTGTCGCTTCTTGAAAATAGGCTTCGAATTCTTTGTTTGTTACGTTCTTAACAGATACAAAAGTCGGACGAATCATTTTCGCCCTCTTCAGATAATCCCCAACAAAATTCGTGATGAAGTCGGTATTATCTCCGCCAAAAATCTCATCATAATGATCCTCATCATCATACACTTTCCACAAAAAATCTATAACAGTATTCTTACGTGTAATTGATGCGGTGTCTTTTTCATAGATCAGCTCCCCCGGATTCTCAACTAAGTATGATCTGATTTTGGGCATTAATTCATTAACACGACTCTTTTTATGTTCATCGAGTTCAATCATTTCTTGATCCGTGAACATATCAACGAAAAGATCTGCAAGTTCATCGAGTTGCTTATTAATTGATTTTGTACCCATTGACTACTCCCCTTCTCTGTTTCATATCAATACATACTTAAGCAGACATTCTAATACTTAAAATACCCCTCAAGATGTTTGTTGGCTATTTGTACGTGTTGGAGTGGAAATAATTCAGCTTTACGGTCTGACCATTGCTCAAGCTGTCTGGAGATTTCTTCAGGAGTATTCACTTTATATTTTCTTCGAATGAAATCAACGGTAGCCAGTAACTCCAAACCGTAGGTAGTTTGAAAGCCATCGATCAGGTCAGATAGCTTTTCAAGATGTGTTTTCTGATCTTTGGTTAACCTATCATCAATATAATTTTCTACTTCTGGTTTTTTGTTAACCACCAATTCCAGCGCTTCAAACGGTTTAACATCCATTTGCTCCATCCCTTTAAGGTAATACCCGTTAACAGCATCCAGTAAAAAACGAGCCTTTCCTGAATACGGACCATAATGGCCTTCTTTAAAATCCATATCTAACTGTGTTTCTCCCAACAGCTGTAAAAAATAGCACAGTTTTTCAGAAGCAAATTCGCTGGCTTCTTCACCCATAGAGCGATAGTTGTAAAGCAAAGAAAGCAACATTGCTCTTGAATCAGTCAATTTCGAGGCGGAACCGTCTGTCTGTTTTTTCAATTCCTGCTTTACTTTTTTAGATGGCTCATACAATACTATTTCTATATCCAAATCCTTCAAGGAGGAAATAATAAGTGGCTTAACCAAACTCCAGTTTAACCCACCCTGACCGCAACCAAGGGGTGGAATAGCTATGGATTTTATTCCCAGCTCAGGAATACGTTTTCTCAAATCCTGCAAGCCTTCATCAATCCAGGATATTTTGGAAGCATTTCTCCAGTGCTGCTTAGTAGGGAAGTTGATAATATACCTGGGGTTTTCAATCAGGCTATGAGAATGAATAAAAACTTTACCAGTTTGAACTTCTCCCTGTTCAACCGCTGCTTTATAGGCTTTGAAATTATCAGGAAATTCCCGTTTAAACTGCAAAGCAATACCTTTCCCCATTACTCCAACAGTGTTTACCGTATTCACAATGGCCTCGGTATTGGCATTCAATATGTTTCCGGTTCTATAGGTGATCATAATAGAGTTTCTTAGGGGATTTTCTGACTTCTATTTCCAACCCGTTTGCTTTGATAATACCCTTTACGGTTTGTTCTGCTTTTACATTGAATACTCCAATATAACAAATACAAGTAACGGGAACATGTTCTTTGATTAACAACTCTGATTGCTTTTTATCTTTTCGATCAAGTTGTGTTTCCGTGTTACTCCAATCTTCGGCATAAATTGCCTCCCAATCTAATTTATCAAAATCATCCTCATCATTGAACATATAATCAGTCTTATACTTGCTATAAGCATGACCATTCGTAAAGAACCACTCACAACCCCCTGCTTTAATTTCATCTACATTCGTGATGAGGTAAATAATTTCTTCCTGCGGCACCTGCTCAATATCCTCCCAGCCGGTTGCAATGTTATAAAGCATGGGTGTTCGTGGGCCGAGATAAAAAGGAATATACTCTTCAAAAGTGCCACCCGGAGGATCGGGAGCTTGTACACTCCTGCGGTTTTTAATTAAAGTACTGCTGCCAATGGATTTATAATTTCGATCAGCATGCTTCGATCCGACCGTAGCGATTCCATGCTCCAGAATGTGAGACAAATTCTGGATGTGAGACAAATTCTGGATGTGAGACAAATTCTGGATGTGAGTAATTCTGTATAGCCATATAGGTTCCGGTACTTTACTCATCATTAACTTTTAATCAGTTTAATTAAACGATTATTCCCCATACTGCGGATACACCTTCCCTTTTTCCGGTATTTCCGGATAGCCATTGGCATCCCGTATTTTTTCCCATTCCCAGGCATCTATAACCGCATCACCATCGCAGTCTTCATAATAGCACATTTCCTTTAAATGGCCTTCTTCGTTTACTTCGGTTCGGTACTCGTCTTCTTTATACGCTCTCTCACAGTGTAAACACCATAAATAACCGGATTCGGCTTTACCGAACATGTCTTCTCTATCTGTTGGACTCATTTTTTCAAATTATTTGCATGAATGATTATGGTACTTTTCTTTTGAAGAAAATCTTTTTTGGCAATGAAAGCATAAAAACTCTCCGTTGTGTTTTACCGTATTACTTTCATCAATATTAGGTTTAGTTTTTATCTCCGGAGGGTTAGTTCTTATTTTTTTTGCCCTCTTGTCAATGCATCGATTTTCAAAATGTTGATTATAAGTTTTCATTGAATAGAACAATTTCCGACATCTTTTACATCGAATTTTTACTTCCTCCTCCTTTTCTGAAGAATCTTCTTTCTCCTTGGCTTTTTGCTCTTCTCTTCTTTTATGCCTTTCAATAAATTCTTGTCTTTTATTATCAAATAAGGAGGTTGAATACAATACGGCATCCTCAAACGTGTAATCCTTAGAACTTTGAATAAATGACAGAAGGTACGTCCCAGGATCGGTTTTTTTGATATAACAGGATTTATGAATAAGACCATCTAACTTTTTATCGCTAACACTCATCAAATAAGAGAATTGGTTCTTCCCATCTAAAATCCGACCCATCCACTCGTATTCGTATCCGCCTTCAATAGGGGTTTTGATCAAGTCCTCTAATTCAAATTTGTACCACTTTCCTTTGCCGGAGCGATCTTTGTAACCCATAGAGGATTCGTCTCCATTTGAAGTACAGGGGTGTTTCGGCCAGGGTGGTCCTAATTCATCAAAGTAAACTTTAGAACCGTGTTCGTTTTCGTAATAAAATACGTTGTCTCCGCAAACTGGGCAGTTTGCATTAGGTATTGTGAAACTACTCGGTTTCTTTCCATTTGATTCAAAACTCAGATTATTCTCAATGCGACTGATCTGCTGTTTTTTCTCGTAGGTAGTTAGTTCTCCGCATGCACCATCTATGTGAATAGGCGTAGCTACCCCGTCCATTTTACGAATAACTATGCGACCGCCACATTTTCTGCAAGTTTGGTAGTCATTCATTAGGTTACCTTTCAGTTTTATCATCTTTTAAAAAATAGTAGGCAAAAACTTCTGCTAATCGCTCTTCAAAGGGTTCTTTATTTCTTCTGAATTCAATTCCCTTGGGATTCGACATTACTGCTCCATAGTCCTTTTTCAATGCCTCATAAACTATCTTCGGCGAAACCAATCGCTTTACTGCGTTATACTGATCCATTTCAAAAAGCGAGTGTTCCATTACATCTTCTGGTGTATAAGTTTTTGGCATAAAAGACTTCAAAAACTCAATAGCATTAGAGGATTTATTGTCAATTGCATTTTCAATGAATTCACTAACTTCTTCAGCCGAGCCTAAACGCCAATGGTTCATAAGCAGAGCTGCATTATCTTTGATCTTTCCGTCCCTTAGGAAAAAAGCTCCATGTTTTTCTGCATCATTTTTTATTTGATCTGAAATTAGTTTTTGAACTTTTTTGAATTCATCTGGTTGGAGAATCTGTTCCTTGTCTTTATCCCTGTAAAGATCACGACTGATTTCTGCTGTTAGAATAATGTTTGAGCATTCATTAATTACTCTTTCAGCAGTTTCCAATCGGTTTTTTGGATCAATACTCTCAATAACAGTTGCAATCAGGTAAGAAGCTTTCCTGAGTGGAGAATTGAAATCCATAATTGCATCATCATACTTTCGGAACCGGTGGCCTAATTTTGAGAGCACGAAAGCCAGATTTGGTGAAGAAGTTTTGGTAATTTCTCTTTCATTTTCCTCAATTTTTCTTAGAAACGCACCCTCACTACTATTTTCAATCAATTGAGTAGCTCTTTGAACACTAAGATCAACTGACTCAGTTGGTAGACCGATAATAAACTCCCCAACTTGCTGATCACTTAAATCCATTTTTGGAATTGAATAAGTGAAGTATCTGTCAAAATAGTATGAGGAACTGATTCTCTGTTTTCTGGCAAGCTCTTTTATGTCTGGCTTTTGACCTAAAAAATCAGTTTGAATGCGTGGAAAAAGAGATGACAAAATGTTTCTTACTGATTCTCCCTGATTTTCTAACAGAGACTCCCTTTGCTCAGCCTCTTTTTTTTCCACTTCTTTAGGATCAGGAAATATTGAATCTTTTTCAGAGGATATAAAAAGGTCTTTGTTTTCATAAACATTCTCATATATATCTGGGTAACAGATCCGTAATCCTTCAATCATTAATAAGTCATGTAATCGTACTTCACCCTTTAGAATAGGTACAGAAAAGGTTAATGCATTCAAATAACGTTTGACTATTCTGGGAGTATTTAACTTATCCTCTAAACCGTTCTGTATTGAGTTCACTATGTCATTGTTCTCATCTTCACTAACATAAATCGAATTATTTGCGATGATTTCATTTAATCCAGGATATAGTATCTCACCGTAGAGGTCCGTTCTTTGCACTTTTGGCAGATTAAGTGGCACCTGGATTATTTTATCTAAGAAATCACGACCTGAATCAGGATATTTAGGTTCGAGTGCTTTAGATACAATGGTAGGGTCAAATCCTAATACATAAATTACGTTATCGAAGTCCGCAGTAACCTTTAGTAAACCGAACAATACTTGAACTTCCTCACTATCTAATCGGTCGATATCGTCAATAAATACGATATGTTTTTTACCGGTTTTACTTAACTGCTCACTAATTCTCTTTTTTTGTTTTTCAAGAGATTCGGAATTTTTGAGAGACTCTTCCAATGAATTTATTGCAGGGGAGAAATCTGTATCATTAACAAAATCTTTACCCTTGCCAAATTTGTCTTTGATTTTATCCCATCCACCAAGTTGTGAAAACATGGCTAAACCTGTAACCGGCTCAGCCAAGGCTACTATGAGTCCTGAATAAGCCAACAGTGTCTTAGCAATTTTCTTACCTTCCTTGTCTAACTTATGACTAATTCCCTGAGCAAATTGTTTAAAAAAGCTGTTGAGTAAGTGCTCCTCATTCTTATACCGCCATGGATTAAAATCTATATATAATGCTTCACCCTCATGTTCTTCATTCAGATAGTATTTAATGAAATTAATGACAGAAGTTTTGCCATCTCCCCATTTACCGTAGATACCCACTGTTAGATGATCCGGTGTACTTTTGCCTATAAGAATTTTTGCCACCCGTTTAGCAAACTCATCACGACCGAATTTATCTTGTGCAGGATCTTCAAGTGCCAGATCGGTTATTACCTTATCAATTTTTTCTTCCCCTTCACCCATGGTTATTAATAGTGTTTCGTTATGGTTTAATCATTCTCTAAACTAACCGCCTCATACTCCTCCTCACTCAACCCAAACTCCGGGTCCACTACTTGTACCTCTTCCCAGGTGAGGTTGTAGAGCTTGTACACCAGCGTGTCTATTTGTTGTTCTAAGGCGGTGGTGTTCTGTCCGTCACTTCTTAATCTCTCTATTTTTTCAACTTTCTCAATAAGCTCTGCTTGAATTTTTTCATGTGCTAAATAAATTGGTATCTCTGAAAGCGGAGTGTAAAATAATTCAAGTGTTTCGCCTTTTCTTTTCCCCCTGTGATATAGCCAAAAGAAAAATAAAGATGAATTTATTAGAGCTAATAAATATTTGAGTTGGACGTCTTCATGATCATTTTTATGAGTGATCAAGTAACAATCTGATCTACAGTACCAATCAATCTCATTGTAGGCAAAGCAATTGTCTTTAACTCTATATGGGACACAAATTTTTGGGCTTTTAAAAATGTTTTCATCTCTAGGCCATTGAAGTTGAAAATATTTTATTCGTCCATTTTTATATTCTCTTCTATCTTTTAAAATACCCTCAAACCTCATTAAATGACGTTCAATATTTGGATAGTTTTCTATGCTATTAACATTTCTATCTAAGTATAAAAGCAATTTATCATTTTCAATTCTTGACTGGTATTTATCAATATCTGAATTTTTAAAAAACGGCTTCAATAGTTCCTTCTCATCACTATTAAAGCTTTTAATCGTTTGCAAATCGCGTACATTCTCTAAGTCAAAAACATAAATACCGTCATTTATTGCAATTTTGCTTAGCGATTCAACTTTCTCAGTAAATCTATTAGTAAATTTATCACACCCACTCACTACCCCTTGGTTTATCTCAGTAATGTTTCCAAGTAGATCATCAGATTTATCTAAAATCTTCTCTAAAACCCCATTTACTCCTACTGAATCAGAATATGAAGTAGTTCCTGAAAGCCTTATATAATTCTTTGATCCATCGTACAGATCAATTGATTTAAATGATCTGTATTCTGTTTGCTCATCTTTATTACTTAAAATTTTGTTCAGTTCATTCGTCGACCCAGTACCATTTTTTTTAACGTCTATTATCTGTACGGATATATCTTTTGCAGCAGGCTTCTTAAAAATTGTTATTAAATTATGTTGGCCTCTGGCTGAATCAAATATCTTAAGCTCACCAAAATTTATTAGTTGCAGTATGCTACTTCTATCCTTTAAATCGTTCCGAAGTTTTAGCGCTCCGTCAGCTGTTGGATAATAGTTTGTGGTAATAAAGGTATTTATCCCTTTTTCATTTGAGAGGTTGAGAGCTAAATGCATAAAGAAGTAGAAGTAATCCATTTTACCTAAATAGAAATTTGATAATCCGCCCAATTGAACTCTTCTAAACTTCTCTTTATTACCAGACTCTCCAAGATACGGTGGATTTGCAATTACGATATCAAATCCAGTTTGCTTTGTAAATTTTTCATTAAGCATCTCAGGAAAATCTAATTTCCAATCGAAATAGTGAATGCTACTTGGGGTTTTTCTAAGAGATTCAAGCTTTTTAATTAAATCATTAAAGCCAATCAGTTTTAGTTTTCGCTCAGTATTTTCTTCAAATAAATTCCCCTTATCCTCATTATTTGCAACATAATCTTCTCGATCAAAATGAAGCTGGTGAATTAAAGCTTCTACTTTATGCTGATCAATTTCCTTCTTCAAATTTTCTTTTTCTTCGGTATCGGCATCAAAATACTTTTCTTGTTTATCTACTATTGCACTTAGGGCTTTCTTTAAATTTTGGAGATGTTCTTTTGTGCTATCAACCTCTCCTTCCATTTCCCAATTAATATTAACAATCTGTTCCTCGCCATCTATAACTAAACGGCTCACCAGCGAATCCCCCACTACAATTTTATAATCCAGGTTGGGTAGGGCGGTGGGTTTTTCTTCATCCACAATCAGCGAGAGCCAAAAGCGTAGCCGGGCAATGTCCACGGCTCCTTTTTCAATATCTACCCCATAAATAGAGTTTTGGATGATCTGCTTTTTCACTTCCGCTGGGTGCCAGTCTTCGTCAGGCAGCTCCCAAATGGCCTGCACATTATCTGGGGAGAGATGGTGCAGCGTTTCCACCGCCTGGTAAATTTCCTGTAAAATCCCCATCGGGAACGCGCCGGAACCAATCGCCGGATCGCAGACTTTCACCTCTTTCAGGGACTTCAAGAGTTGCTCGGTAAAACCTACCAGATCCCCCGCTTCCTGTTTCTTAATCAAATCCTCTAAATGGCACCGCAATTCATCTTTCTCCGAGTCCTCGGTGTCTTCAGCAGTTAATTCCGTCAGCAAATACTCTATCAAACTCTCCTGGCACATGTAGTGCACAATGGGCTTGGGCGTGTAGTAGGCGCCTTTGTCTTTGTTATCCTCCAGCAGGTTCTCAAAAATGTGCCCCAGCATTTCCGGGTCCACCGCAATGGTATGGTCACCCGGACTGTCCTCATGAATAGTAAAATTATAGGCACTCAGAAAATCGAGAAAGCCCCGTGTATTCGGGCTTTCGGAATCCTCGGGATTGGAAAAAAGCTCTCCCGGCAACAGCAGGGTTTCAGTGTTATGGTCGGTTTCATCCTTCTCAAACAGTCCACCATTTAGAAACGGAATATACACCGTACTGCCATCGGGCATTTCAAAAGCATGATCATCGTCCCGGTTCAGCGTGTCAAAAAAGAGCTTTGTAAGCCACTGAGAGTAAAACTGATCTTTTTTATCCTCAGGAACCTGCTTAAAAAGGTCATAAATAAAATCCGGTTTGCCGTCATTAAAATCGGTGGATTTCGCACCCAACCATTGTTTCTTCTGCACAAAATAGAGAAACACAATCCGGCCCAGCAGTTTCTTCACAAAATCACGGGCTTCCTTTTCATGATCGGTCGTCGCCTTAAAATAAAACTGAAACTGGGAGATACGGTCTCCAACTTCTTTTACTCCACTTTTGGTCCAGATCTTTCCGGTCAGGTGGCCCACAAACTTGTCGTACTGTTCTTTGTATTCCTTAAAAAACTCCTTGGACACCTTCTGTACCGAAAATGCTTCCAGTACATGTTCTAAGTTATTATCATCTCCCTTTTGCACTACTTTGATCAGCCGTCCCGCTGCCGTTTTGCAGGATTCAGCAGGTCCCACTACATAGGTATAACGCTTTGGATGCGTTTCCTCTTTAATCGTATTGCCGTCCTCATCCCATCCATACCGTTCTGAATAAAAAGTAATGCGCCACTCATTTGTTTCCGGCTGGTAATAGGAAATTAATGCGCCATCCGTTAAACCGGCAATTACTTCATTATCCACCAGTCTGCGTAACCCTACCCGATTGCGAGCAAGCTGTACCGAATCGGATTTAAGCTCCACTTCCAGAAAAATCAGCGTATCGCCATCCAGATCCACCTCTCCAAACTGCGAGATATGATTGGCCAGGTTTCGTTGCTCTTCCCGCGTGAAGGTGGTCGGACGATCCTGCGCAAACATATCGGCCTCCGGAAACAACTCCAGCAACACCTCTTTCCATGTATCCCGATTGTAGTTGGCTCTTAGCTTTCTTTGCAGCTCTTGTTTATTCATAAAAAATCTTGTGTATGATTAAACTGTAAATGATTCCGAAATGATAATTTTTGGTTCCAGCGGTGAATTTGTTCGTTCTTCTTGCTCCGGTTCAAATTCTGACTTCTCATTTTCCAGCAGAGGATAGGAATTCAGGATCTTGATTAGGTTTTGATGAAATTCCGAGCCTTTCAACTCTTTCACTTTTTTGAACAGTTTGTTCACTTCACGTGGCAATTTCTGAAATTTCCCAACGGCAACGGCTTCCCGTGCTTTTTTAAGCAGCTCCTTGTCTTCCTCTGAAGCAAATTCCGTATTGGACTGCATCTTCAAAATACCAATGGCTTTCTTTTCATTGGGTCCCAGTTTATTTCCTGAGGAAGTTTCCAGGGCTCGTTTTTGAAGTCCTGCTTTAAACGATTGTACGGCAGAACTTACTTGCTCGTGGTGTTGGTCGTGAAGCTTGGTTCCTTTCTCCGTGACTTTGGCTTCAAACAATCGGGCTGCTTCCACAAAGGTGAGTTCTTCCAGTTCGCCCTTCGCATCAATATAATAGAAGGCATCCCGCTTCTCGTTTTTCAGATAAGTGAGCGTGCTGAGCTTTCTGGTTTTATCCTTCCGGCCGGTTCGGGCTCTGAGTGGAACCGAGGATCGAATTTTGTTGTAAGTATCCGGGTCTTCATCCCGCAAACGCCGGAGGAAGTTCAGGTACACCAAGCGTTCATCCCGTTCTTCTTCCGGCACACGTTCAAACAATCCAAAGGAATCATATTCCTCTTCATCAGTATAAATCTGACTGTCCTCACCCAGTGCGGTATGAAAAGCCTGCAGCTTCAGGAAGGCTTTTTGATTCAGGTCGATCTCACTATCAGCTTCTTTCGTAGGATAAAAGTTGAAGATATGAATGGTATCGGACTGCGTTCCCACCCGATTCACCCGGCCAATGCGCTGCATCAGCTTTGTGGAATTCCAGGGGATGTCGTAATTCACAATCACATTGGAACGATGTAGGTTTACACCCTCTGCCAACACTTCCGTGGTAATGACAATATTGTATTCATCTTTTTGTTCGGTGATCGGGATGTTGGCGTCAAAGTTTTCACGAATCAGCGGAGCACGGTCTTTTTGGTTATCACCATCCACCGTCAGCACTTTTTGAATGCCATGCTCTTTCATTTTTTTGGATAGATAATCAATGGTTTCCTTCGATTCTGAAAACACAACCAGCTTTTGCTGATCATTAATTTCACTGCTCATGAAGGTATTTTTGAGCTCATCCAAAAAGGTATCCAGCTTGGGATCATAGGTAATTTTACTCCAGCGGTCGGTTAGCTCATCCAGAATTTCTTGATCGTTTTTAACCCCCGGCTTATAACGCTTGTCAAAATCATCGATTTCAAAAACCAGGATATCAGTGTCATCTTCCGGATCATTGAGCATCTCCTCTAATTCATCCTCGGTTTTATCATTTTGGTTGAGGATGTAGTCGGCAATATCCAGCTTTGGCGCTATATAAACCTTACCGTTCTCCAGCATTTTCAGCATAGCCGAGTTATTTCTCCGATACCGTTCCAGTGATTTATAAAAAGCATGAAAACTGCTATCCAGTCGCTTTACCAATAGACTCTTCATCAAAATTGCCAGCTGATCGGAAATCACTTCCGCCTGATTATTGAAGAACTTTTCTTGCGCTTTTTTCGGCAAAAATCGAATCGCCTGATAACGATAGTATTTTAAACCAGTATCCGTGTATTTAAGCAACTGCATGGTTTTGTCATACAGCTCATTCAGTTTTGGGTCGAGCTGGTAGAGTATCGGTTTCGGAGGCTTTATATCAGGGAAAGTCATGCCCTGCTCCGCCATATCCTTTCGGTACTCTTCCGTCTTCATGATATCGGTACGAGTCCGGCGTACAATGATGGGCTCTAATATCTTATTCCGAATAGTCTCGTAGATTTTCTTAACCCCCTTTTTGATCTTGGTGTTATCCCGTTCCTTTTTGAGCTTCTTATACTCATCAATCAACGGACGGAAAAAGCTTTGTAGGTTCTTTACCTCAAGGGAAGAATCTTTGGCATCCTGAAACAGATAAAGCAGGTTTCGGATATCCTGTGGTTTATTATTCAATGGAGTAGCCGTAACCAAGATCACTTTCTTTTCTCGGCTTCCGTCGGTTCCAGGTCGTTTTCGGGGTGTTTTACAGAGCTTCTGCAACTGCGTAAACATCTGGGCTTCATCACTGCGAAACTTGTGGGCCTCATCCACAATAATCAGATCATAATCTTCCGGATATCGGATTTTATGAAGGCTGCCATTGGTGATAAAATCTACATTGGGCACTTCAAAATCCCGGATCGTCTCCCGCCAGTTATTCTCTAAAGCAGGAGGATAAACCACCAAAATTTTGGTCCGATAGCCGTTGCTAAAATAGAATTTCTTAGCAATAATACTGGCTACAATGGTTTTCCCAAGCCCAACCACATCCGCCAGAATAAACCCATTGTGATGCATGAGTTTATTATAGCCATCATTTACGGCATCCACCTGATAATGAAGTTTCTTATAGCCTCGAGGCAAATCGGTAATGGATTCGGGATCGTATTCAATACTCTGCCCGAAATACTCCATCAAAAATTTAATGTAGATCTCAAAGGGAGTGAATGAATCATTCAGGAAGGTTTTTTCAGTTAGCTCTTCAATGGATTTTGGCAAGATATCAATGCCTTCATCCCATAAATCTTGAAACGTCTCTCTTGCAAACTCAACATCCCCAAAGCGGTCTAACTGCACATTAAATTCAAAATTCTTTTCCAGTCCGGCTGAGGTCATATTACTGGAGCCAGTGATCACAAACCCTGAGTTGTGCTCGTTATAATTCTCTGGCCGGAAAATGTAGATCTTGGAGTGTAGCTTCTTACTAGGATGAGCTTTGATCTGCACTTTCTTATCCACGATATCCTGAACAAACTGGATGATACCATCTTCAACCTTTTTGCTGTAATCAGCATTTTCAATATCCCTGCGGACCTCAGATAAAAACTCAGTTCGTGTTACGTTAGTATTGAAATTGAACTCCAATCCCTTTCGGGCTGCCTCACTGATCAGGTGATCGACATCAATCCCAACCAAAATGCGAACTTCCTCCACTTCATCAATAAACTTCCGCACCCGAAAATAGCCGGAAGCTCTGAGGTACCCCACCAGCGCATCAAACTTTTTGATATCAACGTGTTCAAAAATCCCCTCAAATTTCTTGAGCAGGGTATTCCCTTTTTTATTGGTGAAAAAGTGGGTGTTCATTCAGTATTTTATAAAATAGAATTCAAATTGATTTTGACCTAAAATAAGAGAAATCAGGAAGTTTTAAAGCAGTATTCATTAGCTTTTTCTCTTTAGATCCATATCAACAAGTGATTGGATTTTGTCCTGAGTCACCCTAGCTAATTGGTCCCAAGAGCTGATAACTTTTTCAAACCACTGATCACTTACATCAGTTTTCATGTGTTCATTCAAAACTTTGACCAGCTCTTCCTTGACTTCTCTTGCATAGTGTTCAGGTAGTGGATAGGGAAAAACCCCTGTCTTTTCAAATAACCAATGAATGGCTGTACGCGAAAGTTCTAGCGCCTCAACAAAGTATTTAAAATCATGCTTCAGGACTCTTAACCAACTATTCACATACTTAGCGTGACCTTTGCGAGGTGTTAGTTTATTACTGAACTGTGTTGTTAAAATTGCAGTCCCCAATTCAGCGATCAATTCTTCAAAAGCATAAGCCGGGGAACCTTTCTTGTTAATCATACCACGATCACACCTTGAATTATGCCCCGTCCAATGAATAATTTCATGAAGCAAGGTGGCATAATAGTTTTCCAGTGACGTAGCTCCTTCAACCTCTCTAAAAGAGGCCTTTGGCGGCATTATAATTTGATCTTTATCAACATTGTATAATGCTCTTGTACCTTTGTGTGCAATCTTTGCTTCCGTTTTTAAAACAAATTCTTCAATCTGCTCAAACTTTGGGGCTTGATTTTGGAACAGACCGATTTGGTTGATTCGATTATTTGTTACCTGATCAATATTGAATACATAGTGAAAAAAGATTCTAAACCCATCTATGTCTTCAGTTTCATCATCTGCAAGCTCTAACTCTAATTGATCATATTCTTCGAGATCATCTTGTGGGATCACAAATTTTACTAATGTCCCCTTGGAGCCTTGCTGAACACCAGAACCAAACTGATTCCATTGCCTCATCGTGGCCCAAACATTTTGCGAGTAACCTTTTTTCTGACACTCATCCCACAAAATCAGCAGGTTATTACCCCCATAAAATTTCCCGGTCACTCTATTTTTGGCTTGTGGAATACCTTTATGCCAAGGCATCTCCCACTTATCAACCCCTTCTTCAATTTGCTCTATAATAGATTGAGCTATTTGGTTACTTCTGTTTTTGTGGTAAGCAATTTTTTCTTCCCAAGTCATTGGCATAAAATAGAATCCAGAATTTATCTTAAGCTAAAAATACATCATTAATTGAATTGAACTAAGTCTTTTACCTTTTTTGAACTCTGTAAGTAATTATCCCAGTTGTCTTTAATCTGGTGCCATGCTGAATATTCAGAAGAATATCTTCCGGTTAAAAACAGTTTATTTTCTTTTATAACCTTCCCTTGGCCTTTTTCCAACTTCAAAAAGTCGAATCCTCTTTCTGCATTTAACACCCAAAAATCAGTCCAGATCTCTCTGCTGTGAAAAACCGGACTGGCACTTCCTCTCTGGGTATACAACTTTAAACATCCCTTATACTTCGGGATATCAATCATTTTACGAATCCGCTCAATTGTCTCCTCAACCCTGCTGTTACTATCTGCATGTAAATCAGATATTATTTCGATGGTAAGCTGCTCGGGATCACTAAACCTGGTTAAGGCTTTAATCATACCAGTCAGGTCTATAGAATGTATATTCTTATATAAGTATGGATCCTTAATCCTGATATGCTTAAACGGGTGTACAAAGTTGGATAAAAACCGTGCCCAGTTAAAAGTATCACCAATATTTAATGGAAGAGATTTTTCTTTAAATAAATGTCTCACTTTTGCTGTAAGAAGGTCATTGTCCTCAACTAACGGTTTATATCCCACTTTCATTAGTTCATTCTTCCAATGCGGGTCTTCTATTATTGAATGAAAGACCACATCAGCAGGCTGAGTATATGCGGAAGCCAAAGATTTTAATATCGACTTCCTGATCTTAATATTCTCAAAGCTATCAGGTATCAAATCTTCTGATGTACGTGCTTTAATTTTTCCTGCTGCCTCCAGGCTGCTTAGAGATTTACCAAACTCTGGATCTTTATCACTCAAACTTTCCAATAAGTCATAAAGAGATTCACCATCGGCCCCCACAATGAGCAGGCTCTTTTTTATTGCCCTATATAAATCATAATAATTGTTCTCTTCATCAAACAAAGCTTTTCTGACATTCTCAGGAAAGCTCTTAAGAAAAGCAGTAGTTAGAAACCCATCCATATTACAATCAATTCATTGATTTATAACGACTCTTTAGCCGCTCCATGGTCAGGTCGGCCGATAGTTCAAAAAAGTCATCCGGCCAGGGTTCCGTGAAGGCTCCACTTTCATCCAGTTTCATTTCCCGCACATGAGCCCCTCCCTCTTTATTTGATACATACAGGATGGCGATATCATCTTTAGAAATTCCTTGCTCTCCATCAGAAGTATGATATTTGGTTACCTCCAGTTGCAGGGATTTAATGATGTGCTCACTATGGGTTTCCATTATGATGTTACGATTTGGCCTGAATGTATAAGACAATAACCGACCAAATTTAGATTGCAGACCGGGGTGCAGATGAAGTTCAGGTTGTTCTATAATTATGTCATCGTTTTCAAACCTTGAAATTAATTCAACTACTATCGGTAATAATTGACTTAATCCTGTCCCTACATCTCTAAGAGAAAGAATATGTCCGCTTATTGTATTTCTTAAAGCCAGGTTTTTAATTTCACGATGGTCGTTAAGATTACTTTTAAATGTCTCTTGAACAAATTCAAGATTAAGATTCAACCTATCTTCCGAAGTAAGGATCATGTTTATGATTTCTCTATAACTAGTTTCTTCGCCGGTTTCGTAATCTTCAAACCCAAAATCATCTTCTAATAAATTGTACCAGGCATTATCTTCAATATGTGTGCTGTTTACAATCCTTTCTGGTATTGCTCTAAGTGGCCCAAAATAGGAAGTCGTCCTAACTCTAAAAGGATAAATTTCGTTAAAAGGGTTAATAAAAAAATCATTGATAAAGTTATGTATATCACTTTTTATAAGTTCTGATTCCCTTTCATTCCAGTTGTATATTTCACTAAAATTACCATCTTGTCGTATACGTAAAAAATCACCAGTAATTGAAATTTCAGCGCTATCAATCAGCTTCTTTAGATTACTAATTTCTAAATGTAATAGATTCCCTGTTTCACTTTTCATGATGTTTTTATTTAACAAAGACATAATTAATATCTCAGCCCCATCACTAAACTCTTTCAAATTTAAGTATGGCTTATTTTCATTATCCTGAGCCAATTTAAGTTTAGCTGTCTCAGGGAAATTAAAATTCTCTTTTTCCACCCCATTATCACTTAATATTGATACTTCCCCTTTTATATCATTAAATAATAATTCAACAGATGTGATATAAGTTGCATCAAAGTTTTTAACGTCTATTTCAACCTCCCATTTTAAATCTCCTTCCCATTTAAAAAAGGCAAGATTTAAATCCGTTATTTGCGCTGTATTTAAGGTATTAGCTATTTCCCTAAAAATATCTCTATTTATATCTCCCTTAACTTTAATCTCTCTGCCAAATCTGAATTTACCACCTTCAGCACCATAGTTTATTATCTGATGAATACCTCCATAGTCTATTATTTCATCTCCTTCTTGCACCTCTATTAAATCTGATTGTTTATACTTAAAAAAGTGATGCACATACATCAGGCTTTTCAGTAAACTAGACTTACCCGCATTATTAGTTCCAAAAATCAGAGTAATCGGTTTAATTATTATTTCTTGTCTGTCACTATAAGCTTTAAAGTTTTCAATTATATGTTTATTAAAGGATGTATCAATCATTATAATTTACATGTATATAATTCTCAAGGCACATAGTCTATCTATTTAAAATAACCTTACTAGTCATCAAGCACGGCTCTAAAATACGATCGCGGTCTCGAAATCCTTTTGCCGGCTCCATTCCTAAAGGTGCCCTTTTTGGCGGACCAGTTTCTTCCGCGTCTGTAGTTCTTTTTTGAAAATCCGGACATGATTATACTTAATTTTTTTGTAATTAATAATTCAAATTTCCGCCTAATTAATTGATATTAATGGCCCATTTCTTCTTCAAATTCACTTTTCGTCAAACTTCTCGAAAGTTGAACAATGGGCTTCTCTACCGGCAATCCCTTTTCATCCAGTTCATCCCGGAACCCCACTATCTCAAATATGTAGAACGTGCTGGCATCTTTATTTCTTCGCACGTAATTCAGGCCACATTCTAAATAGTGTCTGCTCACCCCTAGTTCTTCACTCTTTTCAGGATTACCATTATAGGGTAGTCTGTTTGGGCTTCTGAATCGATTCATAAATACTTAATGAGTCACTTGTTTTAGTTCATCACAATGATATACCTTTGTGGTGCACTCATTCTGCACAGTTAAATATGTTATGTCTGTAAATAAAAATGCACTGCTCCGTTACCAGGTACTGGATCGTTGTTTTAGAAACCCCGGCCGCAAGTTTTTTTGGCAAGACCTGCTTGCTGAAATAAACGAAGCACTGGAGGAGTATAATGGTCCGGAAAGCAAAATCAAAAGGCGTCAACTTTTTGATGATATTAAGTTTATGGAGAGTGATCAGGGATGGTCCATTCCCCTTGAAAGGCACAAAGACGGCCGAAAAGTATATTACAGATACTCAGATAAAGACTTCTCTATTTCAAATCAGCCTTTAAATGAAGATGAAAAAAATCAGATCGATGCTGCTATTTCTGTGCTATCAAGATTTGCGGGAGCCCCTCAGTTTGAGTGGGTTCAGGAAATGATACCTGTGCTCCAGGATCGCCTAGGGCTTAAGCAAAGCTCACGGGAAGTAATCAGCATTGAGTCAAACATAGATCTTAAGGGTATAGAGTATCTTGGAACTTTATATGATGCCATCGTTAATGAGTTGGTTTTAAAAGTTGAATATCAGAACTTTAAATCTGATGATAGCTTCGAACTCACTTTTCATCCTCATTTCCTGAAGCAATACAACAACCGCTGGTTTGCATTCGGCCTGAATGAGGAATTAGATATCCAAACCTGGAACCTTGCACTAGACCGGATACAAAATATTGAGCAGACCCAATCTGTATACATTCAATCAGATATAGACTGGAATGAATATTTCTTTGATATCATCGGAGTAACCCGCCCGGAAAATGGCAAAGTAGAAACGTTAGTATTGGAGTTTACCAAAGAACAGGCGCCATATGTAATTACCAAGCCCCTTCACCCTACCCAGAAACATGAGTCGGTAGATGGTAATCTCAGAGTGGAGATTGAAATAATACCTAATTACGAATTGAAAACACTTATTCTTTCATTTGGGGAGAAGGTAAAGGTCTTAAAACCTCAAAGTATTAAAGAGAGGATTGATTCCAGAATCCAACTAATGAGAAAAGACTGATTACTTACCAAATAACCGGCTCCACCAAGTCTTTTATTTGGTCCGGTTAGTAAGTGAAAATAAGCCCCACATAATTTATATCACCCAAAAAAAAAAAAAAGCCTGACCCGCTTTTCGCGAATCAGGCTTTGGTAAGCTCCCCGGGCTGGATTCGAACCAGCGACCAATTGATTAACAGTCAACTGCTCTGCCACTGAGCTACCGAGGAATATTGTAGCTTTTTTTGACTTTATTTGTTTCAATAAATAAAAAAGCCCCGTTGAAGGGGCGACAAATATAAAGACATTATCCGCCTACTTTCAACACTTTTCTTCACTTTTTATAGAAAACTTTCTGGAGCACCAATCCCGCCGCGGGAGCGGTATAAGTAGGTATTTCTGATTTGGGATTTCTCAATGCCTCCTCAAATTGATCCAGCGTCATTTTATTCTGTGCTACACGCACCATTGTTCCGACCAAACGCCTTACCATATTCCGCAAAAACCGGTTGGCCCTGATGTGATATTTGATCACCTCTCCCTCTTCCTCAAACTCCGAAAGCTGAATTTCACACAGAGTCGTCATGTTATCCTCATTAAATTTTGAGAATCCTTCAAAATCAAATTCACCCTTTAACAGAGCCGCACATTCTTCGAGTTTGGTATAGTCGACGGGTTGATTGAGCTGCCATGAATATCGCTCCTTAAGCGGCATCCATCTTTTTGTGATGGTGTATTCGTACTGCCGGCCGGTGGCATCAAATCGGGCATGGAAGTCACCCGCTACTTCCTCAATACCCGTGATCTGAATTTCTTTCCCAATCAGCTTGTTTGCTTTATAGATCAGATCATCAGCATCAACGTGTTCAGGCAGATCTAAATGCGCCGTTTGCCCGGTGGCATGGACGCCGGCATCGGTTCTGCCCTGTCCGATTATGTCCATATCGGTTTGCAGAATCGTAGAGAATGCATCCTCAATGGTTTGTTCAACAGTAGGAGTATTGGGTTGAATCTGCCAGCCGGAAAAATCGGTGCCGTCGTACTCAATCGTAAGTAGGTATCTTTGCATGCTTGCAATATATGAATGACTTTCAACATTCTTGAAATTAGAAATTACATATTCAGATTCGTCCCGAATTTTATCATCTTTGGTCAACAACAGAAGTCCGAAATCTTGAAGTTATATTATGCGCATTGAGTTAGATATTAAGCTTGGTTTTAAAAACGTGATGATTCGTCCTAAACGCTCTACCCTCAAATCCCGCGCGGACGTTTCGCTGGAACGAACCTTTAAATTTCTGCATGCCAAAAAAGGCTGGACGGGTATCCCGGTTATGGCCGCCAACATGGACACCACCGGCACTTTCGAAATGGGCACGGCCCTGGCCGGGCATAAGATGTTCACCGCCATTCACAAGCACTACTCCATCGAGCAATGGAAAGCTTTTTTAGATGCAGCAGATGAGTCCATCACCGAACATATCGCCGTTAGTACCGGAACCGGATCAGCGGATATGGAAAAACTCAATGCGCTGATGAAACGGTTTCCCCAACTTCGGTTTATCTGTATTGATGTGGCTAACGGTTATTCCGAGCACTTCGTGAAATTTGTGAAGAAAGTGCGGGAGAAATATCCCGATAAAGTAATCATAGCCGGCAATGTGGTAACCGGAGAAATGGTGGAAGAACTGCTACTGGCCGGGGCTGATATTATAAAAGTGGGAATCGGGCCGGGTTCGGTTTGTACTACACGACTCAAAACCGGCGTCGGGTTCCCCCAGCTTTCAGCGATCATCGAATGTGCCGATGCCGCCCATGGGTTAGGCGGACAAATTATTTCTGACGGCGGTTGTAAATCCCCCGGCGATGTAGCCAAAGCCTTTGGCGGTGGTGCCGATTTTGTGATGCTCGGTGGCATGTTTTCCGGTCATAAAGAAAGCGGCGGCGAATTGGTTGAGGAAGATGGGGAGAAATTTAAAACCTTTTATGGCATGAGCTCTGAAACCGCAATGGAAAAATACTCCGGCGGTGTGGCCGAATACCGCGCCTCGGAAGGTAAAACCGTGAAAGTGCCCTATCGCGGACCTGTAGAAGACACCGTTCAGGACATACTTGGCGGAGTGCGATCTACCTGTACCTATGTAGGAGCCAAGAAACTGAAAGAGCTGACCAAACGCACAACCTTCATCCGGGTTCAGGAGCAGTTAAATGAGATGTTTTCTGAGTAGGATTAACTTGGTGCTTTCTCAGGGCATAGCGATGCCGTGAACGACTCGCTTGCTTACTGGAATACACCTAATCCCCAACCACCATCTTACTAGTGACATCTCTCTCTTCCAGTAAACAAGCGAAGGGGTTCAGCCCTTCGCAGAAGTTTCAGCTACTCTTTATTCAACAACCGAAATATAATCGCCAGCTGGCCGGTATGATATGCGTTGTGTTCCAGAACCAGCAGAGCTTCGCGGAGTAGTGTTTGTCCATCTCCGTGCGGAATTTCAGCCTGAAGGTCATTTTTGGGGTTCAGAATGAAATTCATCATTTCATTGCGTTCATCGAAAAACTGCTTTTTCAACTCTTCCCACTCTTCTTCACTGGCCGGGGACTGTTCCATGGGCCAGTAATCATGAGGCCAGGTCATTCTCTCGTAATGGCTGTTTCGGCTGAAGTCCAGAATATCATATTGAGCTACGCGTAGATGAAAAAACTGCTCATAGAAAGAGTACGGGAGTCCGGCCGGACGCTTACCTAAATCTTCAAATTCAACTTCCTCCAGTAAATCCTCAATTTTTATAAAGGCCTGGCCGCCTTCCAGCTGATGAATTAAATGTTCCCGCGTTACCCGCTCCGAGTGATGTTCCATTAATTACTCTGGCTTTTGTTTGGTTTGAATTCATCCCTTAAATACATGTTATGTGAGAATCATTCAACCTAAGCATTAAATCCCCAACCACCATCTTACCATCGACAACCCTCTCTTCCAGTACACAAGCGAGGGGGTTCAGCCCTTCGATACTACATCAACCCACCACGATGTCGTGAACGACTCGCTTGTTTACCCGAATACACATAACCCTCAACCACCATCTTACCATCGGCAATCATCTCTTCAGGTACAAAAGCGAAGGGGTTCAGCCCTTCG
The DNA here is from genome assembly GCF_017641085.1 of Gracilimonas sp. NCBI lineage: Bacteria > Pseudomonadati > Balneolota > Balneolia > Balneolales > Balneolaceae > Gracilimonas > Gracilimonas sp. The sequence continues at coordinate 1,590,749 of NZ_JAEPPI010000001.1, forward strand.
ATACTATTTCAACCAACCGCGATGCCGTGAACGACTCGCTTGTTTACCGGAAACCATCACTCCCTAAATTACTAATTCTCCACATACGACCATCTCTTCCTGCGCACAAGTAATCAGTTCTATCTCTTTACGAAAGATGCCCCTTAATAAAGGTGAAAAATAAATTGTAAGGAATCTGCTTATAATCGCTCTAACAAGAGAGACGGAACAGAACCCGCATAATGCCTAAAACCTATAACATGATCTGGGTACACATTGTATTCAGGACCAAAGAAAGTAAGCCCTGTCTCTCCTGGGAGATAAGAAATGCCGTATGTGACTTTATCAAGAAAGAGGGAAACCGAAGGGGATTCTTCGTTGATACCGTAAATGGAGTCAGAGACCATTTGCATGTGTTACTCAGGATCAGAACTACACAAACCGTAGCGGATGCTGTCAACTGGATTAAAGGAGCCTCATCTCGATGGCTCAATTTACAATACAACTGGAAATATGGCTTTGAATGGCAGGAAGGATACGGCGTTTTCTCAGTAAGTATTGATGATATAAAAAAGGTCAGAGCCTATATCTATAATCAGGAGAAACATCATAAATCCAAGACATGCATTCCTCAATTTGAAGAAACAGAATCTCGTACTCAACCAACCGAGTTGCCCTAAACGACTCGCTTACTTACCCGAATACACCTAATCCCCAACCACCCACCATCTTACCATCGGCAACCATCCCTTCCGGTACACAAGCGAAGGGGTTCAGCCCTTCGGTAATTAATCACCCAAAAAATTATGGATTTATATCGCCGTCAGATTGTTTAATTTCCGTCATATATATTAAACCTATTTTGACTATTCCATGAACACTTTTTTGAAGCTGTTGATCTTTTTTGTCATCCTGATTTTGGGATTTGCCGGGCTGGCTTTTTACTGGACGTTCTACAAACCCCTTCCCGATTATGAGGAAACCATTTCATTGACCGGACTTTCTGAAGAGGTTCAAGTCCATTGGGATGCTTACGGTGTTCCGCATATCTACGCGGATAACGAAGATGATTTATACTATGCTTTGGGGTATGTTCACGCCCAGGACCGCCTATGGCAAATGACGCTCACCCAGATTGCCGCCGAAGGTCGTTTTGCAGAATTTTTTGGAGAGAATGAGGAGCTGATTGAGCTGGATAAATATCAGCGGACGCTTGGGTTTTGGAAAATAGCACAGCAGCTGGTGGACACGCTCGGACAAGAAGAACGGGAGGTGCTGAATGCATACACACATGGAGTGAATGCTTTTGTGAATAACAACACGAACCGACTGCCTGTGGAGTTTTCGCTGACGGGAATTCAGCCGCTGAGATGGACCCCGGCACGCTCTCTGGCCGTCAGCCGGCTTATGGGATGGGAATTGAATATGGGATGGTGGAGTGAAGTTACCTACGGATACCTCCGGGAAAAACTCCCCGCCAATCAGTTTGAACAACTTCAATTGCGTTTTCCTGAATCGGCTCCAACTTCCCTGGATGATGAGGAGTCGATGGGTTACTCCGCTGCCCTTATGCCCATGCTTCAACAGGAAATTAAGAAAAGGGAACTCCTCGAAATGGAAGGCACCCATGTAGGCAGTAACGCCTGGCTAATTGACGGTTCCAAATCAGAGACCGGTTACCCGATGCTGGCGGGCGACCCTCATCTCGGACTGGATATGCCGGGCAAGTGGTATGAAGTGCATCTGAACCTGAATGGCAAGAATGTATCCGGGGCAACGTTGGCCGGAGTACCAGCGGTTATCATCGGGCAGAATGATCAGATAGCTTGGTCATTTACCAGCATCATGAGTGATGACACCGACTTTTTCCTCGAGCAAACCGATCCGCTGGACCGTGGCCGGTATGTTGCCGATTCCCTCAATGACACCACTGCCTCTTACCGATCGTTTGATAAAATCAGAGAAATCATCAAAGTGAAAGATGGTGATGACCGGTCGTTTGAAATTCGATATACCAAGCACGGGCCCGTTATTTCTGATATCTATCCTGTACAGGAGCTCACCGAAGATAAGGTGATCTCCATGCAATGGACCGGCTACGAAATGAGCAACGAAATGCGAACGCTGTACCAAATCAACTGGGCTGAGGACTTCCAGGATTTTAAAGACGCTCTTCCTTCATTTGGAGTACCGGGATTGAATCTGATGTATGCAGATGTGGAAGGAAATATAGCCATGTATTCGGTGGCTAAACTCCCCATTCGTAGCGGAGATCCCATCACATTACGGGAAGGTTGGGATCCGGCTCAGGACTGGCAGGGATTCATTCCCCACGATCAAATGCCCCGACTTATCAATCCCGAGGACGGCTGGATTGCCAATGCTAACAACAAAATCACTACCGACAGTTACCCTTATTACATTGCATTTTTTTGGGAGCCGCCTTCAAGAATTGAGCGAATCGAGCAGGTGCTTACAGCTGATTCAACCTTGGGATACAACCAGTTTCAAAGCTTGCAGAATGATTCCTATTCGGCCTTTGCAGCAAAACTCACCCCCAAGATTCTGGAGATCATCAAAAACCAGGATGCCTATAACTTTGACCTCCCCATCTCATACCTGGAGAATTGGAATTATAAGTACGATTTGAAATCCACAGCTGCATCAATATTTGATGTGTTTTTCGTCAACTTCACGGAGAATACGCTGAAGGATGATTTTGGTGATGTGGCCTATTCCAATTTCATTCATCATGAGAATATTCCGGTTCGAACCATGTCATCACTCATCGATACCGAAAGTTCGTTCTTTGATGACCTGACCACCGAATCGGTTGAGACAAAAGAAGATATGGTTGTGAAGAGTATGCAGGATGCCATCCTGTTTCTGAGTGATTCTTTAGGAAGCGAACCCTTTGAATGGAGATGGGAACAGCTGCATACATTGATGCTGGAACCACCGCTTTTATCACGCGCAGCTGAAGACCCCGAATCACCAAATGCGCTAAAGCATATTGTTGATAATGTACTCAGCAAAGGACCCTACAAAGTTCCGAGTCATGGAATGAGCGTAAACAATGGTCAATACAGGTGGAATAATGCTTTTGAGATGATTCTCGGCCCATCCATTCGCCGCATTTCTGACTTATCAGATATGAGCCGAAGCAAAAGTATCCTCCCGACCGGCCAATCAGGCAATCCTCTATCAGATCATTATGGGGATCAAACCAATATGTGGCTGGATGGACAGTATCGCTGGTTGTATCAAGACTCTACCCTTTTTGAAGAAGCTGACATCCGAACCATGCGGTTGGTGCCTGTTGAGTAAATCTGCGTAATTGTTTTATTCTAACATCTCTTATCAACGATGCCGTAAACCGCTCGCTTGCTTACTTGAATACATCTCAGCCTTGGACAACTTCTAACACAAAGCAACCATCTCTTCCAGTACCCAAGCGAAGGGGTTTAGCCCTTCCATGCTAAGCCAATCTACCGCGATGCCGTGAACGGCTCGCTTGCTTACTGGAATCCACCTCAGCCTTGGACAACTTCTAACACAAAGCAACCATCTCTTCCGGTACGCAAGCGAAGGGGTTCAGCCCTTCGCGAAGTGTGATGTACCGCATATGTTTTCACCCTCGCTGCATTCACCAATTTTAACAAATCCATCCGCAACAAGAATTTATGAAGCAGCGTATTTCTGCACCGCGTATATTCCGCTCTTAACCTAATTTATTCCTGCTATGAAACCACGCATACTTTATCTTTTCTCAGCCCTCCTCATTTCCTCCTTTATAACAGCCTCTTGTGTTCAGAAACAAACCGAATTCTCTGTTGAGTACGAGAAATTCACTCTGGATAACGGCTTGGAAGTCATTTTTCATAAAGACCATTCAGACCCGGTTGTGGCGGTGGCATTGACTTTCCACGTAGGTTCTGCCCGTGAAATTGAAGGACGAACGGGTTTTGCTCACCTTTTTGAACATTTGCTGTTTCTGGAATCTGAGAACTTAGGTAAAGGCGGGTTGGATAAAATGAGCAGCCGCATCGGCGGTTCAGGTGCAAACGGTTCCACCAGCCGAGACCGCACCAATTATTTTCAGACGGTCCCAAAAGATGCCCTGGAGAAAATGATTTGGGCTGAAGCCGATAAACTCGGCTACTTCATTAATACCGTGACTGAAGCTGTACTGGCGAAAGAGAAACAGGTGGTGAAAAATGAAAAGCGCCAGGGCGTGGACAATGCCCCTTATGGTCATGCTAACTATGTAGTGGGAAAGAATATGTATCCGGCCGAACATCCTTACAACTGGCAGGTAATCGGTTCGCTGGAAGATCTCCAAAATGCTACGCTTCAGGATGTGAAGGATTTCTATAACCAATGGTACGTTCCCAACAACGCCACTCTTGTGATTGCCGGAGATTTTGATTCAGAGCAAGCCAAAGCCTGGATCCACAAATATTTTGATGAAATTCCACGGGGTGAAGACATTGAGCCTTTACCGGATATGCCGGCCGATCTGGATCAAACCAAGAAAAAATATTACGAAGATAATTTCGCCCGACTTCCGGAATTACGACTCGTTTGGCCCGGTGTGGATTTATATCATGAGGATGCCTATGCACTGGATATCCTGACGGAACTGCTTGCTGATGGCAAAAAAGCTCCGCTGTACAAGGTATTGGTTGAGGAGCAGGAACTGACCTCTAACGTATATATGAATAGCGGAAACTCTGAGCTTGCCGGGGAAATTGCCTTCATCACCCGTGCATATCCCAATACTGATTTGAATGATGTTGCAGGAGCGGTCAACGAAGCTTTTATGAGGTTTGAAGATGAGGGATTTACCCAGGCCGACCTGGACCGGATTAAAGCCGGCATTGAAACCGATTTTTATAACGGGCTTTCCAGCGTGTTAGGGAAAGCATTTCAGCTGGCGCAATACAATATCTTTGCGGGTGATCCCGGATACATCAACAAGGACATTCAGAAAACCCTCGCGGTCACCAAAGAAGATGTGATGAGGGTTTATCAGAAATATATAAAGGGCCAATATTTTGTAGCCACCAGCTTTGTACCTCAAAGGGGGGCTGATCTGGCTTTAGATGGTTCAGAACCAGCTGAAGTTGTGGAAGAAGAAATCGTGCAGAATGGGGAAGGTGAAAGCTTTAGCCTGCCCGAAGAAACTGCCTATGAAAAAACGCCATCCAGCTTTGACCGATCTGTAGAACCACCCTATGGTGAAAGTCCGGATTTGAAAGTACCGGAAATCTGGGAAACGGAACTCGCCAGTGGATTGGATGTATATGGAATCGAGAATTATGAGCTTCCTCTGGTTGAGTTTGAGATCACGATCAAAGGTGGATTAATGCTTGAAAATCCCGAAAAAACCGGCGTGGCCAATTTGGTTGCCGAACTACTGACAAAAGGCACAGCCAATAAAACACCGGAAGAACTGGAACAGGCCATCGATGAGCTGGGAGCAAGCATTAATATCTTCTCAGGCCGTCAGTCGGTCACCATCAGAGGGAATTCCCTGGCGCGTTACTATGATGAAACCATGGCCTTGGTAGAAGAAATGCTGCTGGAACCCCGCTGGGATGAGCGTGAATTTGAGCTGGCCAAACAAAGTACGATGAGCCAGATTGCTCAGCAGAGTGCCAACCCGAACAGTATTGCCACAAATACCTTTAACAAGCTGCTTTACGGTGAAGACCACATTTTATCCTTCAACCCAATAGGAACCACATCAAGTATCGAGGCTATTAAACTGGATGATCTGCAAGCATATTATGCGAACTACATCTCCCCTTCTGTGGCTGATATGCACGTGGTGGGGGCAATTGATCAGAGTGAAGTTGTTGCATCTCTTGACAACCTAAATGACCGCTGGGAAGCCAAAGAGGTAGAACTGCCGGAATTTAAAACCCCGGAGCCACCTTCAGCCTCCAAGGTGTATTTCTATGATGTACCTGATGCCAAACAATCGGTACTCAGATTCGGTTACCTGGCCATGCCGGAAACCCATCCCGATTTCTATCCTGCTGAGGTGATGAACTACAAGCTGGGCGGTGGCGGATTTGCTTCACGCTTCACCCAGGAACTGCGGGAAGGAAAAGGCTATACCTATGGTATCGGTTCCGGCTTTTCCGGCTCAGACATCGCCGGACCTTTTGTGATTTCGAGCGGAGTCCGAACCAATGTCACCTACGAATCAGCCGCATTAGTTAAAGAAATCCTCGAAGATTATCCTGACACTTTCACCGAAGAAGACCTGAAAAACACCAAAAGCTTTTTACTGAAAAGTAATGCCCGCCGATTTGAAACTTTAGGCGCAAAACTGAACCTGTTAGAAAATATCAGTGCCTATGGCTGGTCGCCTGATTACATCAAACAGCGGGAAGAAGTGGTGAAAAACATGACGCAAGAACGCATCCAGGAGCTGGCCCGAACCTATGCCAATCCCGATAAAATGATCTGGCTGGTGGTCGGTGATGCCAAAACACAAATGGATCGCCTGCAACAATTAGGCTTTGGAGATCCCATACTGGTAAACGAATACTTTAAGGAAGGTAAGTAGATAGTTAGACGTTAGATGTAAGATGTAAGATGTAAGATGTAAGATATTAGAGATAAAATGCAGGCAAATCTTAGATCTTTAGTCTAACATCTTACATCTATAATCTATAATCTAGTAACCAATATAACTCTGTCCTTCTTTCAGCTCGATGATGCCATCTTTGGTGGTAAATTTTACCGGTATGGAAATGAATCCTCCTCCTCTTTTTGCTTTCTTTACCGTAAAATGCAGATGAGGTCCGGTTGCATATCCTGTAGCGCCGGAATACCCGATTAGCTGACCGGTTCGAACCTCCTGCCCCAAACGCACTTCCACGCCTCGGTGCCTCAGGTGCGAGTAATCGGCAAAGGTTCCGTCATCATGCAAAATGGTAATGAAATTGGCGAACGGCATCATGTCTTCCGAGCCCCCACCGCGGTTATTCTTTTCCTCCATCATCACCACTTTCCCGCTTCGCGCGGCATAGATTTCCGTTCCGGTTGGCATGTTAAAATCGAGGGCATGCCGGGAATCTCCGTAATGAGAGAAAGTGCCGCCAAATCCCTGATCCACTTTGTAGGTTTCTCCAATTGGGAAAGGCAGTCGGTAGGCAAAGGAATCGTTATGGCGGGCAAATATATTCCCCATGTAATACCGGTACCTTGTATTTAAATTCCAGCCCTCTTTTAAATCCTTATAAGTAAATCTTATTAAAAGCCGGTTGCTGTTTGCGGGAAGAAAGTCAACGAGCGGAAGCTTTTTTTGAGGTTCCAGTTTGTCGATGTCAGCATCAAGCTCTATGGTTACGGGATACAAATTCGTATTTCTGGCGTGAAGCTCAATGTGCTCTTCCTTCTCAATTCGAAAAACCTCTACCGTCCCGTTGTCCTGAGATAGAAATCCCGCAATCAGAAACAATATTACCCAAAATGACTTCATACTGATTTCTTATTCTTAGGTATTTTGCTGAACTTTGATGTCAACGAATTTATTCTCATGGATCTTTCTGTCATTCACTTACTGCTGATTCTAAGTGCTTCACTCGATGGGGAGTCTAACGAAAGCCGGATATATTTAAAAATAAAAAACGGCGATCAACAAGCATTCCGAAAGTTTTTTGATGCCCATCACGATGAATTATACAGATATCTATATTCTAAAGGTGTAGCAAAAGAAGCGGCCGAAGACCTGATCCAGAAAGCCTTTGTTTATATTTGGGAGAACCGGGCTTCAATCGAAGAGCATAAGTCGTTACGGGCCTATCTTTTCCGCATTGCCTACACGCGGATGCTCAACCTTTTTCGGGATAATGAAAAATTCGATCAAAACAAGGAAATCCGGGAGTTGGATTACCCTGATTCCGGCTCTCAACCCGATCAGAATATCTATCAAAGAGAATTAAACAAAACCATTGAAAAGGCGATATCAGCGATGCCTGAAAAGCGACAAAACGTTTTCCGGCTCTGTTTCATGCAGGAATTCACCTATAAAGAAGCCGCTGAGTTCCTGGATGTATCGGTCAAAACCGTGGAAAATCATATGGGACTTGCCCTGAAAGATCTCCGTTCAACCCTGTCAAAAGCAGCCAAAGATTATTTGTAAACTTTCTGCAAGACTCCTGTTATTCATAGATTTATACACTCTAATCCTTAATACTGCTTTTTTAATCATCAATTCAGCAGAAATTTATTTACTATGTGATTGGGGGAACTTTGAATTTGATGTGTAATAGTAGTGAACACATAATTAACTGAATCATTATGAAATCACTATTCAAAAAAATACCAACTACTATACTCCCACTCTTAATGGTAGCAGCCATGTTTTCTGCCTGTACCCTGGATGATATCTCCAAAGACATCGACAACCAGGAATTGACAGCAGAAGAAATGGAAGCAGCTACCCAGATTATGGGAGAGGCCTTATCTGATGATAATGACGGCGTTTTCTCCAGCCTGAACGACGCTCTAACCACCGTTTCATCTTCAGGCTTTGGCAACGACAGCCACATGAAAGGTCATCATGACGACGACAGAAACTCCGGTCGGGGTAACGAAAGTAATTACCAGTACGAATACGATCGGCAAACCGGTACGCATACCATCAGCTTTAACCGGGAAGTGAATAACCCGAATTTCCAGAAAAGCTTGTCGGCTGTATTAACATATGTATTCACCGATGTTAACGGAGAGTATATTGCTGCACCCCGGCAAAATCGTGAGCGCATTGAGAATATCGATTTCACTTCCGACAAGAACGGTAGCACACAAAGTCGATTCCGAAATTCGGAATTCAGCCGTGCTGATACCTTCGCATTCACCGGCCTGAGCGATGCCAGCTCCATTCTTACCATCGATGGAAAGCATTATGGCAATGGTTCCATTGACGGTGTAACCCGGGAAGGTGACACTTTCGAACGCTCTTTTGTCAACGAAATCAATTTCCTTGATATTCAAGTGAATAAAGACACGGTTGCCGCATACGGTTCCTTAACACAAGGTGTAACAGGAACCCTCAACTATGAGCTGACTATCTTCCGTAGCAGCAATGGACAAGGTTCTTCCAAAACGGTTACCGGAACCATCGAAATGGATGGAGACGGAACTGCTCTCCTTCGCTTTGCTAACGTAAACCGTTTGTTTAAAGTGAATCTGCGCACCGGGTTTGTCAGCGATGACGAGGTTGATATTGAATCAGCCGTTGCAGCCGTTGACACTCTGAATCAGACCGTAACGCTCCGAAATGATTTGTTGGTGATAGTATCTGACCGCACCGAAATTGAAGGTGAAGACGGACTGGATTCACTCGAAGCCGTTGCTAGAGCTCTTGATGCCGGCGAAAGCGTTATTGCTGAAGTGGAAGGATACCGGAATCCTGATAACAGATCTGAATTCATTGCTGAAGAAATCGAATTCGAATTTGCTGAAGATGATGATGAAGACGACGATGACAATGACGATGATGATTAACCTTAACTGATACTTCAAACATTACCGTGCAGACCTTTGACCGGGTCTGCACGGATTCTTTTAGATTCAACAACCCATAATGGCAGACAATCAAAACATATCGCCCGATGATCAGGACCGTCAACTGGCTCGAATTATTGGAGAGGCATTGCCTGATTTAGCGGTTTTGGAGAATACTTCAAACCCTTTGCTTTCCCAGTTGTTTGCCTACAAAAGTTCGGCAAGCCAACCGGTTGAACCGATAAGCTCAGAAGCTGTGTGGGATTCAATTCAATCCGAGATAAATGAATCCTCGGGTTCTGCCCGCATTTTACATTTCTCCCCGACAATCCGGAGATATGCTGTCGCAGCAGCTGTGGTGATGGTTGCCTTAGTAGGAAGCTTCTTCTATCAACAACTGACGGCACCAACCCTGGTTGGGGAAAGTTTTGCTACAGCAGAAACCTTGACCTTACCGGACGGTTCTGCCGTCACTCTTCGCCCCTACTCTGCCTTATTCGCCGTGGATGTTTCTAATGAGTCAGCCAAATACAAACTGACGGGAGAAGCGTATTTTGAGGTATCCCACGATCCTTCCCGAACATTTTCGGTTCGTACCGACCAGTCCGAAGTGCGTGTATTGGGAACCAAGTTCATACTCAGTGACTGGGGTAGCACTTCCACGGTATACCTGCAGGAAGGCCGAATTCAATACACAGCACTTAACAGCCGACAATCGGTTCAACTGGAACCGGGACAAACTTCTTCCATCAGTGAAACCACGGCCACTCCGCAAGTAACCACTACAGAAGAAACTCCCTTTACTGACTGGCTGAATAATGAACTCGTATTTCAAAACAAACCGGTTCAATCGGTATTTAATGAACTGGATCAGCATTTCAACATCACCATTCAGGCGCAACCTGACATTCTTCAGGAAAATCTGAGTGGCTCTATTCCTCTCGACAATCTTGAATCCGTACTCAAAGATCTTGAGTTGGTTCTCGGCGGTAATTTCTCAGAAACCGGGCAAAATTCATACGTTTTCAAACCGAATTCCTAATGAGAGACCAATGGCGTGTTTTATTATTTGGTATGATCGTTTGTCTCGGCTTAACCCGGCAGGCATACGCTCAGTACGACTTTGAGCAGTCTTCGGTTCTCGAAATCATCCGCGAAATTGAAGACAACGAAGTATACCGGTTTCTATACCGGGAATCGCAACTCACCGGCATCAGCTTAAGCTTTTCGGCTACCTCTGCCACTATTATTGATTCACTGCGAACCCATTTATATAACGTTAATATTGCCATAGAAGCTGATACTTCCAGAAAGCAGATTATTCTCTACAAGCAGACCACATCTTCTTCCCAAAAGTTATCCGTTACAGGTCAGGTTGTGGATGCCAGAACCGGTGAACGACTTCCCTTTGCTACTATATTCTACGACATAAACGGGCGAAAGCAAGGAGTGGCAGCCAATGCATCGGGGGTATTCAACATTAAAGAGACCTACTCAGGAAGATCGGTTACTTTACATTGCTCCTTCCTTGGTTATGAAAACGGTCGCATAAAGCTTAGCATGGATGAGCAAACTGCTTTCAGGGATCTCACCTTTCGCCTGCAACCGGTTGCTCTGCAATCAAATGATATCATCGTAACCGGATTTACCTATCCGGCCGGTTCCGATAGCATCTATCGTAATTTTGTAAATGCCGGGATACTCAATCCTTTAGGTGAAAACAATACCACCAAAGCCTTGCAGGCACTGCCGGCCGTAACCAATGGAACGGCTTTGAATAACGGAATTAACGTGCGTGGCAGCTCCGCTGATGCCACTCATATTCTGCTGGATGGTATTACCATTTATAATCAAAGTCACCTGTTTGGGCTTCTGGACAGCTTTAATCCCAATGCCCTGCAAACCTCCGGTTTCTTCTATGATGTGACCCCGGCCCAGTTTCAATCCTCTCCCGGCGGCACTATCAACATGTTGACTAAGACCGGCTCATTGAATGATTTTAGTGCTTCTGCCGGACTTAGTAACACGGCCTTCAATGCAACATTGCAGGGGCCTGTTTCTTCAGGTAAAAGCAGCTGGCTGCTTTCCGCTCGTACTTCCTACATGAATTCCCTAAACTGGTTCCGCAATGATGACCTGATTGCCTACGGACTAAATATCGATCGACCCAACAGCCTTGCCGGCGATGATGTAACGGACATTGACTCTCGACTGGTTTTTCCGGGCAGTTACGATGCTTCATTCTTCGACCTGCATGGAAAGATGTATGTTGAATTCGGAAACGGAAGCCGGCTAATTGCCGGAGCCTATTATGGTGCCGATGATGTCTCTCAGGATGCAGAGCGGCTGGTGAGAAGGTTCAACCCAAATGCTCCATCCCAGCGCTTTAGTTTGGAAGAAGTACACACGCTAAATAAGTGGGGAAATTTCAGTTCCAGTTTAGCCTATAAATCGCCGGTTTCTGAACGGATCTACAGCAGCTCTTTAGCAGCGGTTAGCATATACAATTCCGAATTCAGTAAAGATGACTTTGTTTATAACCGGATTCAGGAAAACGGTGCCAACATACAGGTTTTCACTTATCCGCTTCAAAACCAAAGCGTGTTCAATGAAATTAAGCTGGATCAGACATTTGATCTGGTGCTGCCAAATACCCAATGGACTGTGGGGGCTTCCTACCAATATTTCCTGGGGGAATATTTCGAAGAATCCTTCGACCGGCCGGGATTTTTCACCACCTTTGAGTCGGGCTTAGCCGACCTATACGCCCAGCTTGATTTTACCTCACTGGATGTAATGAATGTACATTTCGGATCTCGACTGCACTACTACACCAATGGAGATTATCTATACTACTCGCCTCGGTTAAAGCTCAAGTTCTTAAACGAACGAGCCATCTCCCTTGGTCTTGGATACAGTCGAAATTACCAGTTTACCCATCGGCTCTCATTCTATAATATCAGCAGTCCCGACGTATGGATTATCAGTACGAAGGAACAGCCACCCACTACTTCCGATTACTTCACAGCCGGCCTGTATTTCCGGTTTCTTGATAACACCCTTTTCCAGGTGGAGGGATATCATAAATCTCTCATAAACGCCCGATTATTCGACATCAATGCCCAAACCCTTACCAATAGTTTTAATGCGCCTCCCTGGTTTTACGGGAATGATGGAACTGCAAAAGGACTGGAGCTTTTACTTAAAAACCGGTTTCAGAAGCTAACGCTTACTCATTCATATGCTCTTTCTGAATCCACCTTCCGGAATCCGGATATATTTGATGGAGAGGAGTTTTATACCGAATGGGACCGCACACACAGCTTCCATTCTGCCGTTGAGTACAGGATTATCCCAAACTTGAAGACGTTCCTGCGCCTCACACTTGCTTCCGGCACCCCAAATCGCCTTCACTTTCTGCAGATTGAAGAACAGGAGCGACTGGGAAATTATCGAAGAGTGGATGCAGGATTTGAGTATAAAGCAGAATTAGACGGAGTAGTGATGGAAATCGGGGCGTCTGTATTTAACTTGTTTGATCATCAAAGTACCTGGTATCGAGAATTGGATCTGGTAATTGACACCTCGGTTCCTCCTTCTCAACGCCGCCTCAGCTCCCAGGCCGTGAATGTCTATGATTTAGGAATTCAGCCCTCTTTTAATATGATGGTCAGGTTTTAAAGGTGTTAGGTGTTAGGTGGTAGGTTTTAGTTAGACATTTAGAGCGATAGAGATCAACCTTTGCCCTGAAATGTTTACCAAGCATTGAATAGTAAGGATCCTTCTCACTTACCATCCCAACCCTATTTCAAACATCCATTCGCTCAGTATGACGTCCCTAACTAACACCTAACACCTAACACCTTACGACTAAAACCTTCCACCCTAAACAACCGCATCCACCTCAATTTCTACTATTAAATCCGGATGGATAAGCCGGGAAACCTCCACCAGTGTAGCTGCAGGTTTAACTTCCCCGAAAAACTTCTGATGGGCTCTCCCGAATTCCTCCCATTGGTCTATATCAGTAATAAAAGTCCTCGTCCGAACTACATCATTCAGAGAAGCACCGGCTTTCTTCAGTGCCCTCTCAATATTCAGGATACATTGTTTGGTCTGAAGATAGAGGTCATCTTTTCCCACTACATCCCCGTTTTTATCAATACCCGTTGTGCCCGATACAAAAATCTGATTTCCGGTCTTCACCGCTCTACTGTATCCTACTTTAGCTTCCCACTCCGCCCCGGAGGATATATTCGTTCGCATTTTTTCTTTACCTGAGTTCTGAATAATTTATTTAAAGTTCATCGTTTTATGAATATCAGAGCGAGTTTTAAACCCAAATATACTATCGTTTTCCGGGACCTTCCTGATTTGGCCTAGGCTACAAGAATCGGGTGATCTTCTTCTTTGAATAACTGCTTGAGATAAGCTATCGCTTTTTCTTTGTCCTGATATTTAGTGTCAATAAGGTAGGCTTTGGGATTCCCCAAAACTTTGCCGGTAGCACTGAATTGCCAATACCGATCTGTAAAACAAAGTTCCTCCATATCTTTATAATAAATGACTTTTGAATTAATCACTCCATAGCGGGTCATCTTTTCGTTGTCAAATTCAATATGGTGACGAAAGCTATAAAACATAGTATATAGCATACCTAGACAAAAAAGAATCATAATTGCTCCAAAAAGAAGCGCCTGGTTTTTGCCCATATATTCCCACAACTCTGTCATTCCATAGAAAAGATAACCGACAGCACCAATACAGATAACCCCTGCTATCAGCTGATAAATTTTCCATCCCTTTTTTACCTCAAGTACTACTTTTTCATTTTTCATTGTACCCTTAATTAATTGGTGTTTCTGTAAAATAAGCCTCCTCTGGAAGATGTCAATACAGAAGGGCTTTTTTACTGAGTATATAGATTCTCGTTCGAACCGGAGAAACTGGTAAGAAATACTTGTCGAGACCTTTTCGAAACGACCCACCTCCCTACCGGCAGGCAGGCCCCAACCCTCCCTATTGCGCTGCGCTTATATGGAGGGGGCGCTTAATTAAAGAGTATTCCCATAACCTATATCTTTCTCGCCACACCAACTCTTACCAACGAGTCCTCTTTCCCTGCGGCCACAGATAAGAGTTCAAATGTACTACAGGCGCGCCGG
>NZ_JAEPPI010000003.1:300000-487232 GCF_017641085.1 Gracilimonas sp.
GCACAATGGGGCGGATGCGCTTGGCAATAGCGTGGCTTTGATCGCTGCGCTCTCCTTTATCCACCATGTTCACTTGTATATCCGCCACGTTCGCACCTTCACGAAGGCCATAGCTCCGGACTAACCCGTTAAAGTTTATAGGGGCGTTGGTACCGGCATAAATTTGATAATCAAGAATTTCCGGTATTTCTTTTAAACTTAGTCCCACTTCCCGTGCCACGGCATTGGTCCGCTCCAGGGTGGTTCCTTCCGGCATATCGATGATGAGCTGTACCTCGTTTTTATTGTCAAAAGGCAGCATTTTTACTTCCACCATACGAAATACGAAGAGCAGGATTGAGGCGAAAAGCAAAGCGGTTACGCCTCCGATAAACACCCAACGCTTGGTTACGCTTTCCAGCAGCGGTTTCATAATGCGCGAGTACCATTTATAGATACGGGTATCTTCAAGCCGGTACTCCTTGTCGGCACCGCTCTCGTCTTTTTCAGGCTTCACGTGGGGCAGCAGCATGTAAGCCAGCCAGGGAGTAATAATCAGTGCTACAATCAGAGAAAAGATCATAGCCAGCGATGCGCCAATGGGCATAGGGCTCATATACGGCCCCATCAAACCCGATACAAAAGCCATCGGCAGTACCGCCGAAATGACGGTGAAGGTAGCGAGGATGGTCGGGTTTCCTACCTCGTTAATCGCCGCAATCGCCGCCTGCTTTAACGGAAGTTTACGCATCTTAAAGTGTCTGTGCATATTTTCAGCTATAATAATGGAGTCGTCCACTACAATACCGGTTACAAATATCAGCGCAAATAGGGTGATTCGGTTCAGGGTATAGCCGAATATATAGTAGAGAAACAGGGTGAGTGCGAAGGTTACCGGTACTGATAAAAAGACCACCAGGCCTCCCCGCCATCCCATGGCCAGCGCTACAACTATGGTAACGGCAAGTATGGCGGCCAGCAGGTGTTCCAGCAGAGAAAGCACTTTCGAGGCAGCAGTCTCTCCATAGTTACGCGTAGTCGTTACAGTAATCTCAGCCGGAATAAGGCTGCCATCCAGCATATCCACTTTTTCCTGAACTTTTTCGGCAATAAACATGGCATCCGAACCCGGGCGCTTGGCTATTGAAAGCGTTACTGCGGGATAGGATTCTCCAATATTCATTCTGGATTTCTCCGCTTTGGCATTTCCCACCCCGTAGGAAACATATTCGGCTGGTTCTTCAGGCCCGTCGGTTACCTGGGCAATACTCTTCAGGTAAATCGGGTCGCCGCCCTGTACATCTACGACAAGGTTGCGCACTTCGTCGGCATTGCGAAAGAAACTGCCGGTTTCTACCAGATACTGCGTGTCATTTTTATTGAATGAACCCGAGGAAAGCTCCTGATTGGCCGCCTGTATCTGTGCCGCTACCTTCATTGGGTCGATACCATAGGAAGCCATTTTATTTTTGTCGAGGGAGACCTCAACCTGGCGTGTCCGCCCGCCGTGGATTTCGGCCTGGGCTACATTCTCGATTTGTTTGATCTCCAGCGCCAGCTCATCAGCCACCCGGCGGATCTCAAAATCGCTGTACGATTTGCTCCAGAGCGTCAGCGTCATAATGGGTACATCGTCAATGGAGCGTGTTTTGACCATCGGCGGGGTGGCTCCCTCCGGCATTTGGTCTATATTTTTCATCAGCTCGTTATACAAGCGTACCAAGCTGCGCTCCACATCTTCGCCTACATAGAAGCGGGCCGAGACCATGGCCTGGTCGGGCATGGAGGTAGAATAGACATATTCCACCCCTTCTATGTTGGAGAGCACTTTCTCAAGCGGTATAGAGATTCTTTTTTCTATTTCACTCGGAGAAGCCCCGGGGTAACCGATAAAGATATCAGCCATCGGTACATCAATTTGCGGCTCCTCCTCGCGGGGTGTTAAATAGGTTCCATAGAAGCCCAGCCCCAAAAAGAGCACCATTAACAGCGGTGTCAGCTTCGAGTTAATGAATGCATTTGCAATTTTTCCTGCTATTCCGGTTTTCATAATATCTGTTTCGTTCTGTGCGGTTACTGTATGTTTACTTTTTGTCCTTCACGAAGCGGGGCCTCAAAAGACGATACATATTGTTCGCCCGGCGCCAGGCCTGATAATATTACAACCTGTTGCCCGCTTGTATCCCCGAGACGAACCCAGCGCAGCAGTACTTCTGAATCATCAGTAAGTGTGTACAAGCCGGTAAGCTGCCCCCGTTCTATAATGGCAGTTTTGGGAACCATCAATAAAGAATCGGAGGTGGAGGTGAGGCCGGCTTCGGCAAACATCCCGGATTTAAGGCCGTGATTCCTGCTCAACTCCGGCAGCCTTACTTCTACCATAAACTGGCGGCTTGCCCGGCTTCCGGAAGGATTTATAGCGGATACTACACCGGCAAGCTGCTGCCGGCCGGCTGCTTTAACATCCACCAACACCGTATCATCAAGGCTAAACCGGGAAATTTCTGTTTCCGGCACTGTTACTACCACTTTCATTCCCGTTTGCTGTTCAAAGGAAATGAGCGGCTGCCCGGGGCCTGCCAGGTCGCCTTGCGAAACCAGCTTGGCTACCACATAGCCGTCAAAGGGGGCTTCCAGCACTGTATAATCTAACAGATCATTTATTTCCAGAAGTTTACCCTGGAGTGCTTTTACATTCGCTTGTGCCGCCTCGTATTGAGTGCTGATATCATCGAATTCCTTTTGGGTGGCACTCCCTTTTTCATGCAGGGCCTTCAGGCGCTTGTAGTTGGTTTCGGTATTCTGCAGGGCTGAACGGGCCTGTGCCAGGTTCGCCTCCACCTGGTTTTTCTGTGCCTGCAGGTTATCGTCTTTAATTCGCAGCAGTACATCTCCCTTCCGGGCAAAATCACCGGCTTCCACATCCAGCTGGGTAATCGTTCCCATCACCTTGGAACTGAGATTTACCGTATGTTCGCTTTTAACGGTTCCTGAAAAACGGTTCGATACATCCATTTGACTGCGCTTCGCCGTTTCAACGGCCACCGTAACAGGGTTTTCAGTTTCCTGAGGGCTTTCTTCCGGTGAACTGCACGCATAGGCTGAAAAAGAAAGCACTACAGCCACCGCCAATAGTTTCCCGGTTGTCGAAAATAATTTATTACTTCTCATAGTAGTACTCGTTTTGGTATTCATTTTATCTGAAAAAAAATTCATGGTTAGTTGGGCAGCTCCTGTTCAAACAGCAGTTCAAGGGTTGCCATACTTATATTGTGTTGATACACGGCGTTGAGTCGCTGAAGCTGAGCTTGTGAATAGCGCGCCTCCGCACTGAGTAAATCAGAAGTTTTTTCCATGCCCTGTTCATATCGGTCGGACCGGATGCGGAGATCTTCAGCGGCCTGTTCTACAGAAGCCTCGGCAAAGGCAAACTGTTTTTGAGCCTGTTTGACAGAGCGGCGGGCCTGCTTGATTTCCATCCGGGTTTTTTGAGATTGGCTTTGATAGGCTACTTTGGCTTTTTTCAGCTCTGCCTGTGACTGCATCACTTTGCCCACCTTACTGAAGCCGCTGAACAGCTCCCATTTCAGAGTGGCACCGAGCATGTAATTTTCTCCCTGGGTACCCAAAAGAACATCGTCATTGAATTCATAGCTGCCAAACAGGTTTATACTGGGTACAAAGCTTAATTTTGAAGAACTTACCATCTTCTCGGCAGCTTTTACCCGGTACTGCAGAGCCTGCAATGTTGAATTTGAAACATCGGGATTAGCAGGTAATGAGCCAAGAGATGCTGTAGCCATATTCAGGCTGTCCGTTGGTTGAATAACAACCTCTTCGTTCATCCCCAGCAGGAAACGTAAATTTTCCTGAACCGATTGCCGCTGATTTTCTGCCTCAGATTGCCGGCTCTCCAGATCCCGGACCCGCACGGCTGCCGCAAGATAGTCAGCTTTACTGACCATGCCCTGTTCGTAAAAGTCCCGCGCCTGCCTTTCGTTCTCACGTGCAGCCTTCAGCGACGTATTGATAACAGAAAGCCGTTCTTCGGTGAGCAGCAGTTGGTAATAGGTCTCTTTAACCTGAAACCGGGCATAGCTTTGTGTGCCCTCCAGTTGCTCTTTTGCAGCATTGAGCTGGTTTTTAACCGCACTGCGCCGTAAGAACTGATCGGGATTAAACAGAGGCTGCTGAACCTGCAGTTTTGTATTAAAATTTTCATAGGGATCAGGGTTATTCAGAATATCCGGGTTGAAATCCGCTGCTGTAACAGCCTCCTGCTTCAATTTAAAGCCGAAAACACTCAATGGATCATTGGTGCTGATACCGGTCTCTTCCAGTGAAATCCGGGGCAAAAAGGCAGCGTTGGTCTGCCGGTATTGCGACCGTGTAATTTCGATGTCAGACTCAGCCATGAGTACCTGGAAGTTCTCTTTTTCTGCAATTCGCAGCACATCTTCCAGGCTCATTTTGTTTATGCTTTGTCTGTTGTCCTTGTTTTGAGCCTTAAGAGGGCGAATGGCCACCGTCAGCATCAGGGATACAAATAGGGCTGTCAGCCCGGCTATGGATAGAGGATTCTTCATGGGTTTTATTCAGTTTATAAATTCTGTTTACTCAGATAGGTATAGTTCGTTTTATTAACGCATCAGATCCTTTTTTTTCTCTTCGTACTCTTCTTTGCCGATTTCACCCCGGGCATATCGTTCTTCCAGGATGTCTAAGGCGCTCTTGTTTAGCCTGTTATTGCCGTTGCCGGGCCAGCCGCCGGTTGATATGGCGGCCCATTTCACCAGTACCACAATTACGGCGATTATCAATATCCACCAGAAAATCATCATCCAACCACCTCCGAATCCGTTAAACCAATGCATAATAATTGCTCCATTATTTTAGGATTAGGAACTGACCGGGGTACTAGCCCCGGAAAAATTCCTAATTATATTCTACTTGTGATGTTGTTCGTGATTTCCATTTCCAGACCCCTTATCGTCCTTATCCATCATGCCTTTTTGATCCATCATATCGCCCTGCATCATCATCTGCATGCACATCATATTCATCTTCATCATGGATGAATCGCTCTTCATGTCCATCATTTTAGACTGATCCATATTGCCGTCCATCATAGACTGCATCATCTCCATGTGTTTTTGCATGCGCTGTTTCATTTCAGGATTATTCTTCATGTTTTTCATCATGGCTGATTGACCCATGCCTACAGATCCCACCATTTTTTGCATCATCTGCTTGCGCATTTCGGGGTTTTGTGCCATTTGCTCCATCATCATAGACCGCATGGTCGAATCCTGCATCATTTCCATCATTTGTTGTTTCTTTTGGCTCATGTCAGCTTTTTTCTGCTGTGCAAAGCCGGAGCTTGCAATCAGCATCAAAGAGAACATAAGTACAAAAACTACTGTTAAACGTTTCATAATAGTCACCATTTGTTTTGTGTTGGTTTGAAATTAAAATGTATTCGGGTACTTCAAATAAAAAATGCTGTGCTTATAGTTTGCCGATCACTTTTTTCAGGTTGGCGCGCACCTGCTCGGCTATCGGCTGCAGGTTGTCATTGTCAACGGCCTGCATAGACGCCACCGGGTCCACAGCCGAAACTTCTACCGTGCCGTCTTCATGCTCTTCCACAATCACATTGCACGGCAGCATTACGCCAATCTTATCTTCCGCCTGCAGCGCCTGGTGGGCAAAGTGAGGGTTACAAGCCCCTAATATTTTGTACTTTTTAAAATCCACGTCCAGTTTCTTTTTCAGCGTTTCTTTGACGTCGATTTCCGTCAGCACGCCAAACCCCTCATCTTTAAGGAGTTCCGTTACATCGGCTATGGCCTGTTCGTACGACCGGTTTGTTGTTTTCGAAGTGAAGTATTTCATAATATTTGATCCTTTTTGATTTCCTGGTTCTAAAATACGTTAAATATTCCTACATGTCAATACAAGTTGTTACGACTTGTAATATACAATCTAAAACCTTAAATAAACCTTAAATTTTTACTGTTATTTCAGATTACTTGCTTTTTCAGCCATATAACCCAAAAATCAAGCTTGTAAATACAGGTATGGCTTTTTAGCATCCTATTATATATATTAGCAGCAAATCGAATTAGTTTTGAAATGGAAAGGTTTATGGAATTACAAGACGGCATACCATTACACAAGCAAATCAGCGACTGGCTGAGCAAACAGATTCAGGATGGCAAACTGAAGAAAAATGAAAAACTGCCCTCCGAAAACGAGCTGAGTGATACCTTTGAGGTTAGCCGCGTAACGGTCAGGCGGGCTTTGCAGACATTGGAAAATGAGCAGCTTATTTATCGCTGCCAGGGGCTGGGGTCGTTTGTCAGCGACCATCGTGCCCATCAGTCGTTCGCACAACTAAAAGATTTTAACGAAGAGCTGGCCGGCTCGGGTTTACAAGCTTCCTCTGAAGTGATAGCTCTGGGACAGGAAAAGGTCAGTGAAGAGATCGCTTCCATCCTGAATGTTAAAGAAGGCGCTATTGTAGTTAAACTTGAACGTGTCAGGCTGGGTAACGGGCAGCCTATCGCTTACGATATTACCTGGCTGCCCGTATTTTATGGACAGCTTATTGAAGGAATTGACCTGGAAGAGACAACCATATTCAAGGTCTTGGAAAATGAATTTGAAATACCGGTGGATAAAGGCTGCTATCGTCTGGAGGCAACAGTGGCTGATGAAAACCTTGCTTCCCATCTTTCTGTAGAAGAACATACGCCGTTGCTCCTGATCAACAGAATATCCTATACCATTGGCGATAAACCGATCTATTATCAGAAACGATATTACCGGAATGACAAAATTGTGTTTGAGGTACGTACCCAAAGAGGCGGCCCAAATCAGAAGGGGACTGAGAATGTACCGGTCAATGAATTTACCGCCCACATAAACGCATAACAGGCGTCATTCTCCTTGTTAAGGAGAAGGCAGATGAGGCCGGGAATACTCCCGGACTCAATGAATAGCTAAGCCGGAGCCTGCCTGTTCAGGAAATGAGTCTGATTTATCCAACCCATCTGCCACCGCCAGCTACCCTCGCATGGCAGCCACCCATGCTCCGCCAAAGGCAAGATCCTTAGGTGCCTCAGGATGACGCCTTTTTTAAGTTTCGCTGCTCGATTCTACCCGTCATCAGAGGGTACTCCCGAAGAATTTTTGCCAATTAATGCTTAGGATGGTTGTTAAAGCTATTGAAATTTTAGCAGCAAAAATCTGGCTAAAGATAATTTCCGCTGCACCGTCACAGAGAAGTATTTTCTCCCAGGCATTCAGGATCAGGATTACCAGAACAAGGAATTTACAATGGCCTGTTTTTCCCGGTATATTTCCAGTACCTGTGTAATTCCCAAAGAAGATAAGGTAATTCACAAAAAAGAAGGCATAGCTGATTACAGTTCCAGGCTGTATGAAAACCGGCTTATTGAGCAGTCAAAAAGATGAATACGACTGCTCTGTAGAATAAAAATTAATAAGCATACCGAATTTACGTTATTTTATATACACTCAATTTTATATACACTCCAAACTCTGAATTCAGGCAAGAAAAAATCTCATGAAACACGATTCCGGGCAAACCGAGCATACCAAAAAGCGATATAACACCACTTCGGCAGTGTACAACATTATGGAATGGCCGGTAGAACAACTGTGGTATAAAACATGGCGCAAAAAATTATGGAGTAAAGTCAACGGCCCCCGGGTACTTGAAATCGGCGTAGGTACGGGGAAAAACATCCCCTGGTATCCGGATGATATTGAGATAACAGGAATTGATCTTTCTTCCGGCATGCTTAAGCGGGCGAAAAAGGTATGGGCAGAAGCGGGGAACGATCGGGTAAGCCTGCGGGAGATGGATGCCCAGCAGATGGATTTCGCGGAAAATACCTTCGATGAAGTCGCAGCAACCTTTGTGTTTTGTTCGGTGCCCGATCCCGTACTTGGATTAAAGGAAGCCCTTCGCGTTACAAAGCCGGGTGGCAAACTTTACCTGCTGGAGCACATGCTGTCGAAAAATACAGGCTTTGCTTCCGTTATGAAGAAGCTTGATTCTCAAATCCATTACCTGAGTGGAGTTCATATTGCCCGAAAGACCGTAAAAAATGTAGAGAAAGCCGGCTGGGAGATGGAACAGGTGCAGGAATTAACATCCAACGGGATCTTTCGGTTGATTGAAGCTGTGAAACGTCCTTGAGCAAGTTTTGCCTATCCACTCCTGCGGCACCCAAGTTCTGTCTTTTACGCGGCAGGGAGGGGGAGGGTTTTAGCCTGCCTGTCAAAGAAATGTATGGCGGACAGGCCGTTACTGCAAAGGCAGGGGTAGATTCGAATTGGTACAAGTAAGCCCACTTCGCCAAGGTTTTATTGAGACATAAAAGAGGTAACATAAGCGAGAATTCAGAATAAGTCTGACACATTCTTACTCCTGAATTCTCAATTAAATCACCGGCCCGCACATTTCGTCGCTGCGAACTTGAGCGAAAAACCTCCATTCAGCTTCAGGAGGAATCAAAGCTCTACGTCAGGTTTGAATCAGGGCGGGGTTCCTCAACCAACGGCAGCTCCACAACAAACGTACTACCTTTGCCGGGTCCGTCACTGTATGCACGGATTTTACCTCCATATAATTCTATGATTGCTTTTACCAGTGGAAGGCCCAGGCCGCTTCCGGGCTGATCCTGTACTTCCTGCTGCGTAGCACGGTAAAATCGCTCAAACAGACGGTCTTTGGTGTCACCATCAAACCCGACACCGGTATCACTGAGGTGAAGTACGGCTTTATTGCTGGATCGTTTAAGCTCCAGATTTATGGAGCCTCCTTCTGGTGTATATTTCAAGGCATTTTCCAGCAGGTTGTTGATAACCTCCTCGATATATGCTGCATGTGCCCGGACATCCAGATTAGGATCAATCTGCGGGTGAACATCTATATTCTTCTCTTGGGCATCTTTCCGGTGTTTTCCTAAGACCACTTCCGTAATGCGACTAAAATTAACGGTATCCGGCTTTGCTCGGTGGACCGACTCCACCCTCGAAAGTTGAAGGAGCAAGTGTACCATTTCACTCATTCGTCTCACTTCCACCAGCATTCGCTCAATCGTTTCCCGGTACTCTTCGATTGATCTGGGTTTTCTAAGCATGATTTCGGCCTCACTTTGCAGGGAGGAGAGGGGAGTCATTAGCTCGTGAGAGGCATCAGAAGAAAATCTTTTTTCCCGTTCAAAACCTTGCTGAAGTCGATTGAGCATTATATTAAAGGTTTCTGCCAGGTCAGTAAGCTCGTCCCGGACCTGATAATTTACAGGTATGCGCTTATCCAGATCAGTGGCTGTAATGGATTTTGCTGCGTCGATGATGGAGGCTACAGGGGTCAGCGCTTTTTTTGACAGCCAGTATCCCCCGAGTATAGAAAAAGCAACACTTATCGCTATGAGAAAAAACAAATACTGCCTGAACCTGGTTAATTCTTCATGAAGGGTCCATTCAAAACCAGTGAGTTCGAGCCAGCCGCTCAGGCTTCCGTTGTTATCTTTTATTGGATAGTAAAGTGTACGAGCAGGCAAAGTCTGCCACTCACTGCTGAAAGATTTTTCCTGTGTTCCATCGGGTATCTGGCGTTTAAGCGGATCTTCAACACCAGAGAAGTTTGGGCTATTAAATACAAGGTTCCCCTTTTGATCGTATAATCGAACATACGTACCATACTCCACACCGCCTCTAAGTGCTTCATTCCTGCTGTACCCTGTCAAATCAATGGAAAGTGAATCTTCAGCTTGAATATATGGAAGCAGCTGTTCGGCCTCAAACAGCAGGTGACGATCATAATTATGGTGGATGGACTGGTGAAAGCTTTCGTACAAAAAATATCCAAACAAACTAAGCATCAAAAACAAACTTAATCCATACCATAAAGCCAGCTTTTTTGATATGGAAAGCTCATTATAAAAAGTAAAGGAGGGCTTCATGAATCCTTGTGATCTTTAAATAAGTCAAAGTTAAATCGGTAGCCTGCTCCCCGTATGGTCTCTATAATCTGATCATTTTTTCCAAGCTTAAAGTCATCAAGATCCTCAAAAGTATCGCTCAGTTTTTGGCGCAGGGTTGATATGGTAGCCTCTATTGTGTTATCGGATACATAGTAGGCCGATCCCCAGACCCTCTCTGCAATCTGGGTTTTTGAGAATACGGTACCCAAATGGGTCATTAACAACTCAAGCAAAACAAACTCTTTTTGTCTCAAAGTCAGAGACATTCCTCCGACCGTTACATTATGTTTTCGTGCGTCAACTTCAATGGGCCCAATTTTAACTATTTCGGTATTTGAAATATCGGCAGACCGTCGGGATAATGCTCTAATTCGGGCCAGTAATTCATCAAAAGAAAAGGGCTTGCCCATATAATCATCGGCTCCGGCATCCAAGCCAGATACTTTATGGTCAAGATCGCCCAGCGCTGTGAGCATTAACACCGGGAAGTTCCTGTTTTCTTTGCGCCAGTGTTCCAAAATCTCTTTTCCGTCTCGATGAGGCAGTCTCCAGTCTAAAACCACCATATCGTAATCATTAACCAACCCTTGCAGTTCTGCCTCCTCGCCGTCGTGCTGTACTTCTACTACGTATCCTTCTTCCTCCAAGCCTCTTTTTAGTGAGTTTGCAAGCTGCTTTTCGTCTTCTACCAATAGTATCCACATAACTATAAATTACATTAATGCTTTTTCGAAAGATAGAAATAAAGATTGGAAAACCATTATATAGTGATTCTCACCCCAGGCTGACGAATTTAAAGGCAGATTTAAGGTTAATTTAAGGTTCGGAGGCTAAATTAATTTGATGTTGAACTTTACTTAAAATCTCATTCATTACTGTTTTAATGAATACTTAAAAATCCAAGCTATGATAAAAAATACATATAACTTAAGAATAGTAACTTTCTCACTATTTCTTTTGGGCTTTAGTTTATTGGCAAGTCCACAAATTATTTTGGCTCAAGATAGTTCATGGGTAGCTCCGGAAGAAGCGCAAAAATTGGAAAATACACTGGAAAAATCCGAACGGGTGCTCAAAGCCGGTAAACAGATCTTTGCCCAGCTTTGCTCGGTTTGTCATGGCAAAGCCGGAGCAGGGGATGGTGTAACTGCTGCAGCACTAAACCCGAAACCGGCAGATTTGACTTCGGAAGCCATTCAAGAGCAAACCGATGGTGAAATTTATTGGAAAATGTGGGAAGGACGACCGCCTATGCCCGGCTTTAAAAAACAACTTTCGGAACAGCAGGCTTGGGCGGTAGTACACTACATCCGTTCTTTAAACACCGATACCGATAATTAATTCAATCCAAAATTTAAACAAAGAAGTTTGACGATGGAAAAAAAACTACTACTGCTAGTATTTACTCTAGTGCTTTTCGCGGGTCCCGCATTAGCCCAATCCTACAACGACGAGGCAAAGGAAGACCTGGAATCCCTTAAGCCCGGCACTACCAATTTTTTATTGCGGGGATATTCACATGCCGGATTTCAATCTATTGATGGCAACAGCTCTTTTGTAAGCGGGCAATACGCCCCCATTTTAATGTGGAAACAAGGCGATAAAATTCTTTTCGAGAGTGAACTCGAAATTGAATTTGAGGGCGATGGTGTTCAGTTTGCCCTGGAGTATGCTAATATATCATACATCTTAAATGATTATGCCATACTTAGGGTCGGTAATTTTCTGACCCCCTTCGGTACCTTTAACGACAGGATTCACCCGGCGTGGATAAACAAATTATCAACGGCACCCTTGGGAATGGGACACGACCCTGTTGGGCCAACCAGCGAATTTGGCGCTGAATTAAGAGGCGCGGCTGATCTTGGAAGTTCTAAGTTTAATTACTCACTGTATTTGTCGAATGGTTCCATACTTTCAGTACACGATGAAGATTCAACAACAGCCCCGGAAGTCAGCCTGAGTGGGTTGAACTTTGAGGATAATAATAATGAAAAGGCTGTTGGAGGAAGATTTGGCTTTTTACCTTTTAATAATTCTGCCCTGGAATTAGGGGTATCTGCGCAATACACCTCAAATATTGCAAATAAAGACTTTGAATATGGCTCGGTAGGCATGTTAAATTACGCGTTTGACCTGTCTTTCGTAAAAAACAGCATTCAACCCATTAAAGGTAATATTGATGTTAAGGCTCAATGGAACCAATCCAACATTGATGAATTTGAATTGGTTTTACCCGATGGCGACGAGCTTATTTTCGATCAAAAAAGAAGTGCCTATTACGCTCAGATAGCTTACCGCCCCTCACTTTCAAGCAGCCCTTTTTTGAGCAAGCTTGAATTTGTGGGCCGATACTCAGGTATCGACTTACCAGAGGGCCCTGATGAACATGGGGATGAGCCCGCCACGCCCAAAATATCAGACAATGGTGCCGGTAACAGCTTGCGTTCAAAATCTTTATTTACCCCGGAAGTTGTTGGGGGCGGTGAAGAAGAGGAAGTTCACAATGAAGGTGACCGCACCCAGATAGCATTCGGTGTTAATTACTGGATAACATGGCGTTCGGTCATAAAATTCAGTTATCAGATAACCGACAACAATGAAGAGGCCTTTTCGGGCATCTACCTCCATTACGCTTTAGGATTTTAACACTTAAATAATTACCACTATGAAATTTTCAGGCATTTCAAAATTATTAACCATAGTAATTTTAACAACCTTAGCTTTTACAACGTACAGTTGCAGCACAAGCAAAGAAGCCACCGGGACTGCCTCAAATGACGGCTTGGATGATTTGTCGTTTACTGTAGAAAAATCAGGGGCTGTTTTGTGGGGCGAAACTTGCGGGAATTGCCATAACGCACCAGACCCGACGGCTTTCAGCGACCGGGAATGGGATGCTATCGGCTCTCATATGCGAATCCGCGCCGGCCTGACGGCTGATGAGACGAAGAAAATCGTCACATTTCTGCAGCAAAGTAATTAAGTCAGAACCCAATATAATTATGGCAAAGGTAAAATTAATATCATTAATTTTAATGACTTTATTTCTGTATCAGGGGTGTATTACAACTGCAGAATCTGGAGAAGAGTCTGAAATTATATATCCAATGTTCGTAGACAACAACTCGAATAATATCAATGATTATGTAGAGCAGACAACGCACGAACCGGGTCCGGGCACGGTATCATCAAAAAGCTCCACAGATAATGGTAACTCTCATGGTGAACCCGGGCATTCCTTTACCGATGACAATGAAGATGGTATCTGCGACTATGCTCAAGATGGAAGTCCAACTTGGCATGGACCTGGTTTCATTGATGATAATGAAAACGGTATCTGCGATTACTGGGATGAATCCCATTCCATGCACAGCCGGCACGAGGGAATGCGCTTTCACGATGAGAATGAAAACCATATCAATGATTACTTCGAGGAGGAAATGCATTGGGGAGCAGGCCATAAATTTATTGATGCGGATGGAGACGGAATTTGTGACCTTGCCCAAGACGGCAGTCCCACTTGGCATGGCCCTGGGTTTGTGGATATGAACGGCAATGGCATGAGCGACCACTGGGAAAACGGTGGACGCGGACACGGCGGCATGATGGGTGGAGGACACAATTAAATTAAAGAAAGATAACATAACGTGACAATTTATAACGGCCGACTATAATGAAAATTCGAACTCCTCATTTACTTTCTCTAATCATATTACCTCTGTTTCTTAACGGATGTATGACTATGGGCTGGGGCGGCCATTACAATAATGGCAGCAGTCAGCCGGCGGATCAACAGGCAAATCTGATCAAGGAGCAGCAAGTAGCAAATCAGACGGTTCGGGCAACATTCCCTTCTACTGAAGCAGGTCAACAAGTTCATTTTGAACTGGAAACAATCTCTCAGGATACTACCAATACACCTATTGAATCAGTAGTCCTGGAAATACAAAATCCAGGAAACTCCGGCTTGCCTCTCGCCACCACCACGGTTAAACCCGATCCTACCTTAAGCCGTCAAGGATACTGGATCATTCCTTATAGATTTGCAGAATCGGGAACTTATCAAATAACTTTTATAGTAAATTTGAACACAAAAAAATCTTCGTCACCTCATTCTATTTCTTCACACTTGATGGATTCAGAATCAGTTGCCAAATATAATAGGTATAACCCCTTCCCATGGGTCGCTAGTAGTGCAATAATGGTTGGCTTTATGGTGTGGATGATGGCCAATTAATCCTTCTCCCTACGCCACCAATCAAACGCATTTCGTCTTTAAGCTTAATTTAAGGTTCACCATTTATATTACAAATTAGCTTAAAAGCCTATGAGTTAACTGTCAACTTCCTACATGTTAAAGCACAGAATCGAAGAGTATATTTAAAAAACTTATTATAAGTTCAACTTATGCGTTTGTTCTTCTTAACAAAAAAGTTTCAATTTAATGAGTAAAGATTCGAAAACTATATCCCGCCGAAAATTCCTTCGCTATACTGCTTCTTTGGGGGCAGTAGCAGGTATTAGTTCTATTCTTCCTGCATATGCCTTCAAGAATTTTAATATTGAAAAAGAAGTACTGACTCCTTCAGGCCCTAAAAATACACTTGATTTAACTATTGAATCTATCCCTATTGAAATAGAAGGTAAAAAATCAAAAGCAATAGGGATTAATGGTAAAGTTCCAGGCCCGCTAATCCGCTTAAAAGAAGGAGAAGATGTTCTCTTGCGTGTTACAAATAATTTGGATGAAGACACTTCCATTCACTGGCATGGCATTATTTTACCGTTTCAGATGGATGGCGTTCCCGGAGTAAGTTTTGATGGAATTAAACCCGGGGAGACTTTTGAATACAAATATCCTGTTAAACAGAATGGAACGTATTGGTATCACAGCCATTCAAAATTACAGGAACAACTGGGGCATTATGGACCCATGATTATTGACCCGGCTAATGAAGACCCGGTTGAATTTGACCGTGAATACCCCGTTATACTTTCTGACTGGACGTTTGAAAGTCCTTATAAAGTGCTAAGTAAGCTTAAAAAAGCTGAGGGTTACTATAACTACCAACAACGGGATTTAGGCGAATTCTTCCAAGATGTGAAAAAAGATGGTTTTGGCGATGCAATGAGGAATTACCTTTCATTCGCTAAAATGAGAATGAGTGCTACCGACCTCGCTGATATTACCGGGGCTACCTATACTTACCTAATGAACGGGATGGGGCCGGATTCAAATTGGAATGCCTTGTTCAACAAAAATGAAAAAGTTCGATTACGTTTTATAAATGCTTCAGCCGGCTCCATGTTTGATGTACGCATTCCCGGACTTAAGATGACTGTTGTGCAAGCTGATGGCCAAAATGTTGAGCCCACCCCCGTGGATGAATTCCGTATCGGCATCGCTGAAACTTATGATGTGATCGTCGAACCCAATGAAGAAAAACCATTTACTATCTTTGCTGAATCGTTGGATCGAAGTGGCTATGCACGTGGTACTCTGGCGCCCCGCGAAGGGATGGAAGCCCCTGTGCCCGAGCTACGGCCACGTCCTGAACGCAGCATGAAAGACATGGGAATGAAAATGGATATGGCCGGCATGGATATGGATGGTAGCATGAACATGGAAGGCATGGGCCATGATGGACACGGGGATATGAAGATGGATCACAGTGGCATGTCGATGACCAACAAAGCAGCTGAACCTGTTAAACACGGCCCGAACCACCATGGTATTGGTGCCGCGGCTATCGCCAACTACCAGTTTGACCGACTGGATGAACCTGGCATCGGGCTTGGTAAGGATGGGCGAAAAGTGCTGGTATATAGGGATCTTAAAAGTCTTGAACCAAATATAGATAAGCGTCAGCCTGAACGGGAAGTAGAATTGCATCTGACCGGAAACATGGAGCGTTATATGTGGTCGTTTGATGGAAAAGAATTCCATGAAGTTAATGGGCCTATTGAATTTCAACACAATGAACGCCTGCGTTTAACATTGGTCAACGATACTATGATGGAACATCCAATTCACTTACATGGAATGTGGATGGAACTGGAAAATGGGAATGGCAACTATAATCCCAGAAAACACACACTATTAGTACAACCCGCTCAAAGGATTTCAGCTCTGGTAACTCCACGCGATAAAGGGCGTTGGGCCTTCCACTGCCACATTCTGTATCACATGGAAATGGGAATGTTTAGAGTGGTTCAGGTAAGTGATGAAGATGGAGGTATCTACGGATGAAATCAATAACAAGAATAAAAATAAAAGTTGAATTACTATTAACTCTGATGAATTTAACTATTAAAAAAATTCGACCAAAAATAGCATTAGCTCTTTTTATGTTTTCATTATTATTGGGGACAAATTCGGTAATTGCCCAAAAAGCCCCTCCATTTAGTAATGATATCATGCCGGATAATAAAACCTATTATTTTTTCCAGGCTGACCGCTTTGAGTTTTACTCAATTGGGGATCCAGGTCCGATTGTGTGGGATGCCCAGGGTTATATTGGCAAAGACATCAATAAATTTTGGTTTAAGGCAGAAGGGGAAGCCCTTACTACTGAGCGTGAAGGCGAAATGGAATTTCAAGGGTTATATAGCCGTGCTATAACTTCCTATTTTGACATTCAGGCCGGTTTAAGATATGATTTAGCTTATAACGATACAGAAGATAATTCCAGAGGCTTTGCTGTCATTGGAATTCAAGGGCTTGCGCCTTACTTATTCGAAGTGGACGGAAGTTTTCAGCTTAGTGAAGATGGAGATATTTCTGCTTCTTTTGAAGGGGAAATTGATTTATTAGTAACACAAAGGTTGATTGCACAACCACGTTTTGCAACTAATTTGGCCTTACAGGAAGTTGAAGAATGGGGGGTCGGTTCTGGTATTAATAATGTTCAGCTTGGTTTTAGACTCAGGTATGAGATCCGACGTGAGTTTGCTCCTTATGTGGGTATATCGTGGAACCAAAAACTTGGTAGCACCGCTGACTTTGCCCGTCTAGAAGATGGAGATGTAAGTGCCTTTGGCCTTGTTGGCGGCGTTCGCATGTGGTTTTAATTCCCGGAAAATTTTTCAGCGGTTAAGCAAACACCGGTTAGATCAATAATGAAAGAAACACCAATAGCACAATTTCCCTGACATTTATTTGTACCCCAAAAATGTGCGCCCGGTTCTGATACGGCCGGGCGCATTTTTTTTGCGTGCCCATTAAATGGTTATCGTTCAAATTCAAGTAAAATGGGGTATTCTGATTAGGAAGTCATGCCACCGTCAACGGGATTAATAGTACCTGTGACGTAACTACTTTCATCGCTCGCTAGGAACAGCATCATATTTGCAACGTCTTGATTATCCGCATACCTCTTCAGTGGAATCATGGATTCAAACTGTTCTTTAGCCTGATCTGCATTATCAGGCGAAAATCCGCTTTCCAAAGATCGCATCATTCGATTATCTACTGGAGCAGGATTTACCGTATTCACTCTAATGTTTTTTGGAGCTCCTTCTTTAGCGGCTTCACGCATTAGCCCAATTACTGCATGTTTGCTTGTCGTATATGCTGACATATTTCCCGTTCCCATGAGCCCCGCTACAGAAGATGTAATTATGATACTCCCTCCATTTCGTTTCTCAATTTCTGGAAACGCACTTTTGATGGCATAAAACGGCCCCTTTACATTGATGTCAATGACCTTATCAAAAGTATCAGCTGGGTAATCTACAATGGACTTCACCTCTCCTTCGATACCCGCATTAGCCAGTAGTATGTCTAATCCTCCAAATGCTTCAACAGTTTTCTGAACGGCTTTTCTATTGTCTTCCAAAGAAGAAACATCGCATGTTATATAATTAACGCGATCAGGCTCCCCAATTTTTTCACTGATTTCTTTCAATGCTTCTTCGTCTACATCAGCTAACATCACTGAGGCACCTTCTTTAACGAATAATTCTGCTGTGGTTGAACCAATGCCTCCAGCTCCTCCAGTTACAAGTGCCACTTTATTATCTAAGCGTCCCATTTGTTCTCTTTTTTTAATTGAAATTGCAATTATTAAACATCTTTTAACTTCAAAAAATTCAAATAAAGTTAACGGTAACTGTAGCGTTGCATTTGATAAGCGAAGTCTCTGAAAAATCTCAAGATTACGTTATTCTAGGCCCGGCAGTGGTCGAAACAAGCTCTATCCGTATGCTGATAGTTTTTGAGAACTGGCAGGTTTGTCACTCTCAAGGAATCATAAGAACGGAAACTTCAAATTGTGTTTAGATTCAAATCATATGGCCGCCCACTGTTTTGAAAGACTTCTAAGCATGAAATTAAAAGACCCTCGATTATAAACTAAGACATTTTCAACTGACTCCAAGCTCCCTGTTAACTAAGGCAGTACCATAATCAGGCCATCACTGCTTCAGCTTCAATTTTGGGGTATTACAAATTAGTGATATTTTACTCCCATTCACTTCAGCATTTTTACATCCCAAAAATAGATATCTGGTTGACAAATATACTATTCACATATCTTAACTTATTGTTGATTCTGATTACCACTGTCAGCCTCACTGTTTCCACATTCCATTCCCATCATGATATTCAATGGAACCGTTCGATAAAGCATGCTGATACCGGACATACATTAACAGTCGATTCTTCGCAATGTCCTGTTTGCGGCTATCTGTTTAAAGCCGGTTCGGTTCCGGCTGTATCTTCCACACAGGTTCTGGCCAAATCAACCTTTATCCAGGGCTCAGCTTCATTAGCTTTTCTGTCATACTTCCAAAACCCGGTTTCAGGCCGGTCTCCTCCCGCTTCGAGCTAACTTCTTTCTTTTCAATCTTATTTATATAAACACATGATGGATGATATTTCTTCAATCATGTGGCTTAATTTTATAAATAGGCTAACCTGTTCATTTTTTTACATTCAGCTTAAAGCCATGAAATTATTTAATACTGGAGTTTTATTTTTTCTTTTTCTTTCATTTCTGAGCGGTACCCTCCATGCTCAATCGTTGTCTGGAATTGTTTATGACGAAACAAATATTCCCATGCCGGGCGTACAGGTTCATATACCGGCTATTCATAAAGGAGCCATAACCGATATAAACGGGGCCTTCAGGTTAACGAACCTTCAACAGTCCGTTTTTACGGTTCAATTTTCATTTTTAGGATACAAAACCGAAATCAGAAAAATTAACCTTTCTACAGTTGAACAGCCCATCCGTATTGTAATGGAGCAAACATCACTCAATCTGCCCGGTATAACTGTTACTTCAAATCCGCAGCCCACCGATGTATTGAGTACGTCCCAATCCGTAGCTTCACTGGATGAAGAACAGCTGTTCAGAAACCGGGGCGATGCCATCATGGAATCCCTGGAAGATATTCCGGGTGTCAACACGTACACAACCGGCAACGGTATTGTTAAACCGGTCATCAGGGGATTAAGTTCTCAACGCGTTCTCGTTCTTGTGAATGGAGTACGGCAGGAGGGGCAGCAGTGGGGAGATGAACATTCTCCTGAAATAGACCCTTACAGTGCCCAACGTATTGAAGTGGTAAAAGGCCCCAGCAGTGTCTTATATGGTTCGGACGCTCTGGGAGGTGTCGTAAACGTCATCAAACCCGATTTACCCACAACGGAAAACGATCCTTTGCTGGACGGCAAGATCAATCTGAGCGGGTATTCCAATAACAACTTGCTGGGTGGTTCTTTGGCTCTGTCGGGTGCACAGGGCGTTATTGGGTACCGGGGCACTTTCACCAAGCGGAATTCGGGCAATATTGAAACAGCCCGGGGAACACTGAAGAATACAGGTGTAGAAGAAACAAACGGTAGTTTTGCGTTGGGCACGAAACAGCAATGGGGCGAACTTTCGCTCGATTACTCCCGGGTAGGCCAGCGGATTGAAATTTTTGAAAATCCGGCGGAAGAACCGGATGCAACCCCTTACCAAAGTGTAATACACGACCGGGTTCAGTCGGGCCTTGATCTGCATTTTCCGGGTTTCAGGCTGGAAGCTCAGGCGGCCTATCAAAATAATAACCGTAAAGAATTTGTAGAATCTGGTGCAGCCGACCCGGAGTTAAACCTGCTGCTTAGAACCGGTACAACCGATATAAAATTGCACCACAAGCCCGTGGGTAATTTGATCGGAACCGTTGGTATCTCCGGTATGGCTCAGCGCAATCAGACGCTTGCCGAAGAAAAACTGATACCGGAATACGTGCTCTATAATATTGCCGGGTTCATCTATGAAGAGTTGAAAATGGATCCCTTAATCATTTCAGCCGGGTTTAGGTTTGACAATCGAAGCCTGAATACCGGAGCTACACCGGAGCTTAATGTGGAAAGGCAAGAAAAAAATTATAATGCACTCAGTGGTAACCTGGGTGTAGTATGGCGGATTACCGATCCTTTTGCCTTATCCGTAAATTTAGGAAGAGCGTGGAGGGCGCCTACGGCGTTTGAGCTATATGTAGATGGGGTACACGAAGGCACAGCCCGGTACGAAATCGGCGACGATGACCTGGTTCCGGAGTCATCGCTAAATATTGATGCTTCTTTACGATACATTTCCGGAATTTTTCAGAGTGAGTTTTCGGTTTATAACAACCGGATCAATGACTACATATTTCCAAATCCGACCAACGAATTTGATCCCGGGTCAGGGTTCAGAGAATACCAATACTCGCAGGCCAACGCCCGCATTTACGGATTGGAGTATTCTCTTCAGGCTCAGACGTTCCCGTGGTTAATTCTGTCAGGCGGATACAGTATTGTAAGGGGTGCCAATCAGCGTATTGACGACCCCTTACCGCTGATGCCCACAGACCAGTTGAAGCTGGGTGCCAGGTTTACACAGCCTAAATTTGGTTTTTTATACGAACCGTACCTTAGCGTAGATACCCAGATCTTTGCCAGACAAGATCGTATAGCCGGATTTGAGACCCCAACCGCCGGCTACACCCTTTTAAACCTGGGCATAGGGGGTAAGCTGCAGATGGGCTCTAAAAAACTAAACATTATTTTACAGGCTGAAAACCTGCTTAACGAGGCCTACCGTTCGCACCTGAGCCGGTATAAGGAATATGCTCTTAACCCCGGCCGCAACATTAAGCTGAAAATCAATATCCCCTTTACTCTGGCTGAATAAAGCACCATTAAAATGGGAATAATCGGGCAACAGGTTATTCCCATTATAAATCTGGTGAGCCTTACAACCCATTCTTTCCTAACCCGCATTTCTCACAGAAATAATTATGAAAAAATCTAACTATTTGATTGTGAATGTTTTTAATCTGGATTTTCAGTGACAGCCCCCAAAACACTCTGTCAGACGCTGCGAAATTTGTCCGTGGGCTGCGTTGTCCCGAAAATCGTTTGCTCAACGTACTCAGGTACGTTTCAGCCACCATTTCCTGGACGCCTTGCCCTCAACTAAATTTCTTGGTGAGAAATGCGGGCTAAAACTTTCCGTTAGAAACACCCTCTCTCTGAATTCTAACAAGGAATTTAAGCTTAATTTAAGATTTCTCTGTTAGCTTAAGCCTGTTTAACAAATTTGCTGGCTAAGTCTTAAATAGAAGTTTAAGTACAATGCGGTTGTCTGATCAATCATTAATCAAAAAAATACAACGGGGAGATAAGCGTGCGTTCGAAAGTTTGTTCAGAAGTTATTATGCTTTGTTGTGTGATTATGCACAAAAGTATGTGAAAAATCACCAGGCCGCCGAAGATCAGGTACAGGAAGTTTTTGTAAAGATATGGGAGATAAGAAAAGATTGGAATCCGCAGGGAACCATTCAGGCTTATCTATATACGGCG
Organism: Gracilimonas sp.; assembly: GCF_017641085.1. Classification (NCBI taxonomy): domain Bacteria; kingdom Pseudomonadati; phylum Balneolota; class Balneolia; order Balneolales; family Balneolaceae; genus Gracilimonas; species Gracilimonas sp. Next base: position 321,844 of record NZ_JAEPPI010000003.1, read on the forward strand.
GTCCGCAATCAATCATTGAACTACCTTAAACACAAAAAGATAGTGGACGATTGGAAACAAGAAGAGGCCTTAAGTGACACACCAAGTCCTTTTTCTCCGACAGAGAAAAGAGCTAACTTCGAAGAAATGAATAAATGGTTACAGGAAGCCATTCAAAAACTTCCCGAAAAAAGACGCGAAATTTTTCAGCTTAGCCGTGATCATGGGCTTACCTACGTGGAAATTTCTAAAACTCTGGGCATTTCTGTTAAAACCGTTGAAACCCAAATGGGAAGATCCTTACGACACCTTAGAAGCAGGCTGGAACAGAGATTGAGATAAACTAAACCCATTTTAAAGCCTCGTTCTTCTTTTATCTTTTTACCCTGTATCAGAGATAACGCCATTGTAAGACAAAAGAAAAAGGGTTAGACCGTCTAAATTCTCCCAACAATTTAACAGTACACCTGCTGACCACAAAAATTTCTTTTTTTTGTAGGGGTATTGGTATATACAGTTGTATTAATAATAGAGACAGCAATTTAAAAACATGGAATTTTTACATGCATAAAAACATAGAGTGGGCTGAGATAGCCAGATATGTTTCCGGAAACAGCAGTATCGAGGAAAGCAAGCGATTAAAAAATAAAATGGAGTCTGACGAAACCTATAAAAAATTAGTGGAGGAAGCCCGTATGGCATGGAACATATCGGGCAAAAAGGCGGGAGCCTGGAATATGGATAAAGCATGGGATGATGTTCGCCAGAGGCTGGAAGACATGGATGAGATGGAGGCAACCGGGAAAAGCCGCACGGTAAATAAAATGAAAAGCCGGCCCAATAAACGTTCTTTAAATTACATGATTCGTGTGGCCGCCGTTGTTGTAATTAGTGCAGCCACGGGTATTCTGCTTTACCGGCCTGATGTAACTACCAGCAGCAAACCACAACAAGAGCAGGTGCAAAAAGAACTGGTTGCCAAAAAGGGAGAACAAAAGAGATTCCAGCTTAGCGACGGAACTTTAATTACCCTGGCAGCAGATAGTAAAATTCGCCTTTCTCCTCAATATCAAGCCGGTTCACGAGAAGTTTATCTGGAAGGGGAAGCTTTTTTTGATGTGGCTTCTAACCCTGACCGGCCCTTTAAAGTTCATGTTGGGGAAACAACAACCGAAGTTGTAGGTACACAATTCAACATTATTTTCTATCCCGGAGATGAAGACGTACGCGTAGTTGTAGTTGAAGGAAGTGTTGGTTTACAGGCACATGAGTCTGACAAACAGGTGTTAATAAAACCCGGAGAGCTTGGAAAATACTCAGCAGACCACCTTTTGACGGTTCAAAAAGTAAACTTAAATAATTACATGGGCTGGATGGATGGAAAATTGGTTTTTGACAATCAACCCTTAAGTAAAGTAGTAATCAGGCTCGAACGGTGGTATGGCCTGTCTTTTAATATTGAAGATACTGCAATTAAAGAGCGTAAACTTACGGCTGCGTTTAACCTTCGACAGCCACTGGAAGAGGTCCTTGACGCTATAGCAATATCCCTGGACCTGACATATGTGAAAAATGACAGATCTTTTACTTTTCAACAATAACAGTAACCTATCAACAATATACCTATGAAAAAACTAAAGCTACTTATTCTATTGTTGCCGGCATGGTTGGTACTCTCGCTGGTGTCAGATATTTATGCACAAGATCAAAGCAGACAGTTTGTTTCCCTGTCGCGGTACGATCAAAACTATCAATATAATTCACCTTATGAGCAAAAAATTTCGCTTGATTTAAAAGAAGTGTCTGTTGAAAACGCGCTTCAAATGATAGCTAAAGAAGGAAACATAAGGCTGGCTTATAACAAACTAATCATACCCATTCAAAAAATAACTGTAGTTGAGGAGGGTATTACGGTTAAAAAAGCTCTTGAACAAGTATTGGAAAATACGGGGCTGGACATGGTTGCATCCCCCAACGGACAAATTGTGATTAAGAAGAAGCCTGTTCCCGTCATTTTTCAAGGTAGTATTACCGGTACGGTGACGGATGCTAAAAATGGCGAATCGCTGGCGGGTGTAAATATTGTTGTAGAGGATACAGATCCCCTTCTTGGTACCTCTACCGATTTAGATGGTAACTATACTATCAATAATGTACCGGATGGATCATACACTATTACCGCAAGATTCCTGGGTTTTAGAGCGATGAGTAAATCCGTAAATGTATCCGGGGGAGAAACAACTGTTGATTTTCAACTGGAATCTTCCGTTTTAAATTTAGATGAACTCGTAGTTACCGCAACCGGTGTACGCAGAAAGGTTGAAATTGGAAACGCCATTTCCCGTATTGATGCTGCTGAGGATGTTCAAACACGCCCCATTAGTGATGTTTCAAGTTTACTTCAGGGGCAGGCCGCCGGAGTAGAAATCCTGGGAAGCGGCGGCTCAACCGGAATGGGCTCCCGCATACGAGTTCGCGGGTCTAACAGTGCCTCTCTTTCTAATGAACCTGTTATTTACGTTGATGGAGTCAGAATTAACAACGATCCAAATTCTATCTCCTTTGAAACCGGTGGACAGTCCCCTTCCCGGTTAAGCGATATTAACCCGGAAAACATTGAATCGATTGAAATTATTAAAGGCCCCTCTGCAGCTACCTTATATGGTTCGGTTGCTGCCAACGGGGTAATCCGGATAACAACAAAGAGGGGACGAACAGGAAAACCTCAATGGTCGGCATTTACGGAAACCGGAATAGTCAATGATGTAACAACCTATCCAAAAAACTATCAGGCTTTGGATGCCTCCGGTAATCCTTGTTTTACTTTTGAAGCTGCTGAAGGGCTTTGTACGCAGAGTACTCTTGATTCCTTTCAGCCACTTAACGACGACCGTATATCCCCATTCCGAACAGGGCAGAACTATGGGCTTGGCCTGAGTGTTGCTGGCGGTACGGAAGCATTAACCTATTTCCTTTCCGGTAATTTTTCTGATAATGAAGGTGTTCTTCCGGTTAATAACCTCAGAAGAGCGAACTTCCGTGGAAATTTTGGCACCCGGATTTCTGAAAGTTTAAAGACAAACCTTTCCGTTGGCTATACTAATAGTGAATTGGAATTACCTTTAAACGATAATTTTGCCTTAGCATTGATCAATCAGGGACTTAACGGCCGGGCAACTCCCGATGTAAACGATGGGTGGGGAGAGTTTACCCCTGCAGAATTATTCACTATTGATACCAGGCAGAATATCAACCGCTTTACTACCGGCCTGGAAACGGAGTGGACGCCTATGGACAATTTGAATGTTCGTGCCAACGGAGGGTTGGATTTTACTTCCCGATGGGACAATCAGTTTTTCCCTACCGGTAAAGCCCCTGATTTCCTTGATTATAATCAAGGAGCCCGCTTCTCCAATCGTTTCGAGACCTTTGATTATACCCTCGATTTAGTAGGTACCTATACCCTGGCGATTTCTGAAGATTTCTCTTCACGTACTTCTGCAGGCTTTCAGTATCTGCAAACCCTTACGCGCGGCACCTTTGCCGAAGGCCGGCAATTGGTTGCGGGAAGCAATTCCATTGCAGGAGCTGCCGTAACGGTTAGTTCGGAACAAACCACAGAGCAACGCACGGTTGGTACTTTTATGGAAGAACAGGTTGGTTTTCGCGATAAGTTGTTCGTTACCGGGGCTGTTCGGATTGACCGGGGAAGCGCCTTTGGAGCTGATTTCAATGCAGCGGTATATCCCAAAATAAGCACCTCCTGGTTGGTTTCGGAAGAATCTTTTCTTAATAATACCGGGAATTGGCTGTCTTCATTACGCCTAAGAGCCGCCTGGGGAGCTTCCGGAGTACAACCGGGAACCAATGATGCCCTGAGGTATTTCAACCCGATTGCCGCAACCGTTGGAGGGCAAAACGTAACCGGTGTTACCTTTGGAAGCGTGGGGAATCCTGACCTTAAACCGGAACGATCAACTGAGGTAGAAGTCGGGGCAGATGCCACCCTGTTTACCGATCGTGTAAATCTGGAGATAACCTACTTTAATAAGCAAACTAAAGATGCGTTAATTTTCAGGGAATTACCGAGATCGCTCGGAGTTGGAGATGGACGTTTCGAAAACCTGGGTTCTGTCCAAAATACCGGTTTAGAACTCGCATTATACACAAGAGTATTCCAAACGCGTTCTACCAGCTTTGATCTTGATTTCGTTGGGTCATTTATTGACAATAAACTGAAAGAGCTTGGTGAAGGCATCGAGCCTATACTGTTTAATAGCGGGTATCAGCGTCATGTAGAAGGATATAGCCTTGGCGGCTACTGGGATGAATCATATACCTTCAATGATGCCAACGGCGATGGTCTAATCGGCCGGGATGAAGTAGAAGTTGGCAGTGAGGCCGTTTATCAAGGTTCTCCATTTGCCGATACCGATCTTTCTTTTACAGGTACACTTGGCGTGTTCAACAATAGAATTGTAGTACGGGCACTTATGAACTATCGCGGAGGCAAAACCCTGTTAAATAATACAGAAGCGTGGCGGCAAGGCAACAGTAATACTGAAGCCTTAAATGATCCTGATGCCTCTTTGGAAGATCAGGCCCGTGCAATTGCTGCTAAATTTAACGGCACCTACGCCGGCTATATGGAAGATGCCTCTTTCTGGAGGTTACGTGAAGTATCGTTAACTTTTAACGCACCGCAACGATGGTTGAACTCTCTTGGGGTTTCCCGTGCAAGCCTGACCTTATCAGGCAATAATTTAGGCTTGTGGACAGACTACACCGGCCTTGATCCTGAAATCAGTTCAACCGGACAGACCAATTTCACTACCGAAGAATTTATGAGCCAGCCCCCCGTCCGAACCTGGAAGGCACGCCTAAATCTTACATTTTAGTAATACAAAAATTTAATTTGGAGAACATATTATGAATACATTAGTCAAAAACAGAGACCAAATTTGGAGGTATATTATTTTTGCCGGTGCGGCAATTATAATAGCTCTAAGTACCTATGCATGTGATTCTATGGTGGATGTAACAGACCCTGATATTGTTACCCCCGAATCATTGAACAGCGAGGCCGGCATACAAACGCTCAGAGCCGGCTCACTTGGTGATTTAGCAGTAGCTATGAGCGGTTCAGGAGCAGGGCATGGTGCCACTCCGGGTTTAATAACTATGAGCGTCCTTATGACGGACGAATATGATTATTCCGGAACCTTCCCCACCCGGCGTGAAGCAGACACCCGAAATCTCCAGAATTCAAACGGTGAAATGGATATGATTTACGGAAACCTGCACAGATCCCGGGCGTCCGCTGCAACAACCTTAGATGCGGTAACCGAATTTGGGAACCTGCCTTCCGTAGAGAGTGAAATGCACAGCGTTATAGGCTATATATACCTCATGTTTGCAGAAACTTTTTGCTCCGGCGTTCCTTTTAGTAAGGTATCCCCTGATGGAGGATTTGAATTCGGGGAACCGCTGACGACCGAGCAAATGTTTAATACGGCAATAACCCATTTTGATGGTGCCTCAGCCAGTGCGGGTGCCGGTTCCGACTTTGCCAATCTTGCCCTTTTAGGCAAAGCCCGCGCCCAACTCGGGCTGGGCCTAATTAGTGATGCAGCCAATACGGTTAGTTCTGTGCCTACCGATTTCGTTTATAACATTGAGCATTCCGATAACAGCCGACGGCAGGAGAACGGAATATATGTCTTAAGCACAGTCCGCCGTCAATTATCTATCGCTGACGGCAAGGGCGGGAACGGATTGAATTTTCGTTCTGCTAATGATCCCCGTATTCCCTGGGAAGATAATGGCGTAGATGGGCAGGATGATATAACACCGTACTTCAATCAACTCAAATTCAGCACTCCAAGCGACCCGGTTACTTTGGCTTCAGGGATAGAGGCTCGTTTGATTGAAGCCGAAGCAGCCATGCAGGCCGGTAATAATCAGGAAGTGGAAGATATCCACAATGCTCTGCGAGCTACCGTAGGCCTCCCGGAAGATGATTTATCGGCTATGGATGCAGACGAACTTCGGTCTTATCATTTCAGTGAACGTGCTTTCTGGCTTTTCAGCACAGGTCATCGTCAGGGTGATCTTCGAAGGATGGTGCGCGTGTATGGAGAGCAGGTTTCCGATGTGTTTCCGTGGGGAGATTATATCAAAGGCGGTGTATATGAAGATAACGTCAACTTTCCGGTTCCTCAATCAGAAGAAAACAATCCCAACTTTCAAGGTTGCCTGGATCGAAATCCATAACTATTATACACTCAATTCAATGAAGCAAAGGGGGCTGGAATTGCCCCCTTTTTATTTCTAAGCTATCCTTTAGCAAATCTTAACCAGCGGATCGGACGATAGTGTCAAGTCAAACTAATCAACTTCCTATTTCTAAATCTCTCGTTTCCAATTATTTCTCTGTCGTAACCGGCTTATTCTTTCTTTCAGGGGCAGCGGGTTTAATTTTGCAAGTAGTTTGGATGTACCGCCTGGGATTGGTATTTGGCAATGCGGCCTACGCAACGGCTGCCACACTTGCTGCATTTTTTCTTGGCTTAGCTATTGGCGGATGGGTTTGGGGCAATGCCTCGGCAAAACTGAAACGGCCGTTGAGGTTATATGGCCTCATGGAGATTGGTATTGCCATAACCGCCTTGCTGTTTATACCGGGCCTTGATTTCTATGAAAATTATTATGCCACACTGGTTTCTTTTCTTGACGGGCAGAGCGGAATGCTCACCTTTTTAAAATTCATGTTTAGTATTACCCTCCTGTTATTTCCTACCATACTTATGGGCGGTACATTTCCGGTACTGGCACAATATGTTGGTAAAAAGCGGCGGCAGCTCGAAATACGAGGTACATTGCTATATGCTTTAAATACCATCGGTGCCTCTTTAGGAGCTTTTTTAGCCGGTTTTATTCTTCTCTCACGGTATGGAGTAAATACCACCTATGCCTTAGCGGTTGCCCTGGCAGCAGCGGTCGGTCTCGCCGCAATTATTCTGGATATCCTAACTGCTATGAATTCAGAATTCAAGCAGGCCGATAAAACGCGCAGTACCGCCACTAAAAAGGGCAATTCAGGGGCATCAAAAAATTCTGCACTAAGGCTGAACTACTCCTTGATGATTACTTTAGCATTTACATCGGGCCTGCTGGCTCTATCCGCAGAAACCGCATGGATTAAGATGTTCGCCCAGGTATTACAAAATTCGGTCTATTCTTTCTCGGCTATATTGGTTGTATTTCTCATAGCCCTGGGATGCGGGGGGTTTTTATCGCATCTGCTTGTTCGTTTTAACTTCCGGCCTCTTCCCACTTTACTGGTGTTGCTTTCTGCCGGGGCAATTTTGGTTGCACTATCCCCTGTCGTTTTCAACAAGCTGACTGATGGACTTGGTTATGTGGCCGGCGATGCTTCCTGGACTGGATATCTGGGAGCTGTTTTTAAAATGGGCTTTCTGGTGGTTTTTCCTCCAACGCTGATTCTTGGCACCGTTTTCCCGTACCTGCTTAAAGCTTCACCCAAAACAAGCAAAGAATCCGGACAATTTGTGGGACTGCTTGTGTTATGTAATTCAATAGGCAGCACTATTGGCCCTATTCTTACAGGCTTTTTTATACTCGATGCCATCGGCCTGTGGGGAAGCATCAAAATTGTGGCCGTCATATACGGTGCCCTGGGACTATTAATTGCTTTTTCTATCCCAGCACCCAAAAGCCTGCGATGGATGGCTCTGCCTGTCGCCGGAATCATAGTTGCAACGGTGATGACAAACCCGCCGCTCGTACATCTGGAAAAGGGCGAACGCTTGTTGAATACCTGGCAGTCAACCGATGGTGTTGTTTCTGTTGTGCAATCAAATGAGAATATTCAAATGCGGCTCGACAATTTTTATGTACTCGGAGATACCCGCTCAACACTGGTTGAGCAGATGCAGGGCCACATTCCGCTTTTACTTCACCCCGACCCGGAGCAAGTTTTATTTTTGGGGATGGGCACGGGTATTACCGCCGGGGCTGCTCTCAATCATAGCGTTGATCGGGTTGTAGCAGTAGAACTGGTATCTAACGTTATAACAGCGGCTGAAAGTTATTTTACCCCCTGGCTAAATGGATTATTCAGCGATTCCCGGGTTGAAATTGTAGCTGACGACGCACGCAACTATCTGCTGGGCACCAAAGAAAAATTTGATGTTATTGTGGGCGACCTGTTTACACCCTGGCATGCCGGTACAGGCAGTTTATATAGCCTGGAACATTTTCAAATGGCAAAAGAACAACTGAAACCAGGCGGCATTTTTGCACAATGGCTGCCTCTTTACCAGTTAACCCCGGAAGGTTTTGAAACAATAGCCGCAACCTTTAATACGGTATTCCCGGAGGTAACCTTGTGGCGGGCAGATTTTTCGGGGTCGAGGGCCAGCATTGCACTTATTGGCCAGCAAAAAGGATCACAACTTGACCAGGAAGTTCTCGAACGAAATATTGCCCGTGTGGTTGGCAGCAAAGACAGTTCACCAGCCGAGCACATGACAGGCCTGTTTTATCTGGGAAATCTGGATGCTATTGAACAGCAGCTTTCAGAAACAGAGCTGAATACCGATGACCAGCGCACCATCGAATTTAAGGCCCCCATTTTGTCACAGCGGGCCAATGCCGGAGACGGAACCTATATGGTTGGAATGGAATTGGAAAAATTATTAACGTCATTATCCAAAAATCTTCCACCGGAAGAAGATCCATACTTATCTAATCTTCCTCAAAACGAAATGCGTTATGTAACGGTTGGCCTGCTGTATTATCGTTATTTGAATTATAAAGCGGCCGGGCAAACAAATAAGGCAGACATCCTGAAGACAAAAATTAACCAATTGGCACCCGGCTTTTTAAATGATTCTACCCAAACTCCAACCGGTTCGTAATAACAAAACTTTTTTTTAAAATTGTACTTACATGTACTTTAAACTACACAACTCATAAATCAACTAACCAAATCCAATATATTATGAAAAAACTTACCCTAACCTTATGCCTGATTTTGACAGCCAGCCTGCTTTATGCCCAGGATGAAGATCACGGAAATCATAGTCATGATAAGATAGAAATGACAAATTCCCCGGATGTGGAAGCCGTAAAGGAAGTATTAAAAAGCTATAAGAATGCCCTCCAAAACCTGGATGTTAGCGACACCCAAAAACTGTTTGGGGAAAAGGCCCATATTTTCGAAAATGGAAGCTTCGAAGGAACGTATCAGGAATATCTTGACCATCATATCGGGCCGGAACTGGATCATTTCGAGGAATTTACCTTCAGCGATTACATGGTTAATGTACGGATGGAGGGTGACGTAGCCGTAGCCTACGAAACCTACAACTATAAAATTGTTACCGGCGGAGAGAACAGCCGCACCATCGAGCGGCAGGGCGTGGCTACCTCCGTGCTTAAAAAAATGGATGGCAGCTGGAAGATTATTCAGAACCACGGCTCATCACGGGCATTAAGAAATTAATGGCCATTCAATAAGTTATGGCATATTTAGTTATGCCATAACTTATCAGTTTTTAAAAAACTACCTGATTTAAATCCCATGGCTAAAAATAATTTCTCCTTTTTATTAACTCTCGGGATTTTCCTTTTAACGCTATACGCCTGTAACAACAAAGGCTCTGAAACCCACTATGAGCTGGATGTTATTCAACAAATAGAACGTTACAAATCACTCGTTGATATAACCCCGGAAAAGGAACTTGTTGATCTCAAAACAGAAATTCCGGAGCTTGTATTTGACATTCGCTATGCTGCAACAAATAATTTTACAGGACAAAAGATATATGATTCACCCCGGGCTTTTGCCCGAAAGCCTGTGGCAGATGCTTTGAAGAACGTACAAACGCAACTGAAGGAAAAAGGGCTGGGTTTAAAAATTTTTGATGCCTACCGGCCTTACTCTGCAACCGTGATGTTATACGAAGCCTATCCCGACACCAATTACGTGGCCGCTCCCTGGAACGGCTCGCGGCATAACCGGGGCTGCGCTGTAGATGTCACCCTGGTTAATTTGGCAAATGGAAAGCAGCTAACTATGCCCACATCGTATGATGACTTTACAGAAAAAGCAGCCCCCTCTTACATGCAGCTTCCCGACAGTGTTATTGCCAACAGGCGAATATTGATGGATGTAATGACAGAAAACGGCTTCTCTACCTATCCTTATGAATGGTGGCATTTTGATTATGAAGGCTGGGAAAATTATGAACTGATGGATTTGTCGTTTGAGGAACTTGACCGGCATAAAAATTAGACCCTTTTATTAAGGTTCCGGAATTAATATAACGGCAGTGTTTACACCAACCTCATTTTGAAGGAGTTTATATGGCATCTGCTTCCCTGTTTCTCTATAGCCGACGAATACCCCGGTAATTGTTACTAACCTGAGTTTGATTAATTTTGGAAGCCTGACGTTGCCTGAATAACCGAATAACCCTTCCAGGATTATGGAGTATAAAAGCTTTTGAGTGTTAAGGAAATTTAGCGAGAGTAATGTAAAAAAAGATTAGCTGGACGAAAAATGAATGTTCGTTTGGCCGGATATAGGTAGCAGCGAAAAATCCATTGGTCAAACAGGTGGTGTTTTCTATCAACCGGGTATTCCAACATTCATACACCGCTGGTCGATATTAAAATTTAAGCCCGATGTTACTTTGGCTCCATAGTTCTTTGATCATACCTTGAAAAGATATCCGCTATGGCCGCATTCAATTCTTTTCTTTTATCCTCGGTGTCGGCGTGCAGGATGTCCGGGGCGTAGCCCTGCCAAACGAGCTGTTTCTTACTTCGGTCAATTAACTGAACCAGGATGGCACCCGCCATATGGCTGGAGCTTCCCTGTGCCCCATAATAACCGTAAAAATGACCGAAAGAATGGCCAAAGCCGGGATGGAACGGGCTGTAAGGGTAAGCATACGGATAGCTATAGCTCCTGTTTGACTTATCTTCTTCCATCTCCACCGATGCATTGACCAGCAGGTCAGGTTCTTCTTCATTTAGCGTAAATCCCCTGGCTTTCATCTGTTGTTGTATGGCATTTTTAATACGGGCCTGTATCAGGCTATTATAAAACAACGGATCTTCCTCACCGGTTTGTTTCATTATTTTAAACTCATCAGCCCAGTAATACGTCTTATAATCGTTGAACTGTACGTTCCTGTCATAATCCGTAATAATGGAGGATGTGGATGAGCAGCCCGCCAATACTATTCCAATGATGGTATATATTAAAAACTTGACGCTTTTCATACTGACACCTCTATATTTATTTTATTACTGCTTAACAAAGATTGTTGCAGTTTAATTTCTATTCTATCGTTCACGAGAATCACTGTCATTGTAGTGGGTTCCAAAATCGGTATCACCGTATTTCTAATCGGTGGATAATATTTTATTGTAGCAAGAGTTTCGTTCCATTTACCCGCTACCCGGGGTTAACAACCAAAACGCCCTTCATGCCAAACTGATAATGGGGCTTATCGGCAGTAGTTTCAAAGCAGCCAATTTTCCACGTTCCGGTTTTGGATTCTGGCAGGGTAAAAGTCATCGTGCCCGATTGGCCGGGTTCGAGCTCCATCATGTTACCTTCGTGTTCTTCTTCCCCTTCTTCATTGCTTTCTTCTCCGGATTCACTGCCCTCTGATGGCACCTTTTTTTCTATAGAAACACCGCTGAATAAGTCTTTTTTAAACTGATCCATATCGTCAGAAACCATGTTCCCTGCCATAAATTCATGTTCAACAGTACCCTTATTTTTTAATTGCAGTACAACTTTTTGCCCTGCCGGAACCTGGATGGTATCCGGCTTGAACCAGTAATCGCCAAGCGTCACCTCTATATTAATAGTCTGTTGGTTTTGATCGTACACTGACGCCTCGTCATGAGTTGAAGCCTTCTCTAAATGATTACCGGATATCAGCATGGGTAAAACAAGCAGTGCAGATAGTGTTAAGAATACTTTTCGAGAATCTACAAAAGATAACATGATATGGCCTCATTGATTTTAAATCAGGCTTATTGTTATGATTAACAACAAGTATAAGATTGTGCACATTCCCTGCCGGTACCCTCTATTTACCGGATAGCTCCAGCGCAGCCTTTACCCGGATATCCAGCCGGTCTTTCATGCTGTAAAACAGAACACTGGGCGGATCAATATCATAAGCGGTCAATTTCTGTGACCATTCGGCGGTAATGTTCAAACCGTTATCTGTAAACTGCATAGTTCCGGGGATGGTCAGTTTCTGTGAGGTGCCATGAACTGTAAATGTCCCTTTTACCTCGACCTCCTGAACCCCGGAAGTATCACTTCTAAACGGAGTAATAATTTTTCCCTCAAATTTTGCATACGGATATGTTTCAGCTTTCAGTGTTTTTACCATATCCCGGTTGCGTTTATTATTCCCTGTGTCAATAGATTTTACAGGCAGTTGAAATGAAACGGCAGAATCGGACAGGATTACGCTTCCACTTAAGCTGTCTGATGAGCCTTCAAATGAAAACAGGGGGGTATAACCCGTAAATTCGGCATGTCCGTTCCCGGTTTGATAGGTTTGTGCCTTGCCCTGGTGAGGAAACACAAATAAAAGCAAGGTAAAAAGGCTAAACCAAAATAGTGTTCTTCGTTTCATATGCTGACAAGATCCATATTAATATTAAATAAATAGGGGTTGTTACAACATCTGAAAGATGTGCATCATTTCATATAAACACAGCTAAGAAAATATAAATGTATCCAAGGGCTCAATTTTAGGGAAGTATTACATTGCGCCGTTACCTGATTTAAGTTTAATTTAAGGTTCTATCATTAGATTAGCTTGATATTTGACTGCATAAAATGACCTTATCACAAAATTATATCATAAATTATATATCATAAATTAAAAAATTAAAGGATTGATTATGGAACTATTACCTGAGTGGGCACTCAATATCCACCCGTTGGTGGTGCATTTTCCCGTTGCTCTGCTTGTTGTGGCGGCAGGACTGAATTTGCTGACTTTCTTTATTCCGGAAAAATGGTGGGATGAATGGAAAAATACTATTCTATATGGATTGGGAGCGGTTGCGGCTATCGCTGCTTATTATACAGGCCAATCAGCCGCCGATACCGTGTTTTTGCCCTCTCAAGCTCAATCGGTATTAAACAATCATGCTGACTGGGCATTTTGGACTGTCTGGTATTTTGGACTTTATGCAGCGGCACGCATCGCGCTTCACTGGTATAAAATGATGGACAAATTTAGTCTCAGAATCCTTGCATTTGTCATAGCTTTGCCCGGAGTGTTTCTTCTTTTTCAAACCGGAGATCACGGTGCCAAGTTGGTATTTGGTTATGGAGCCGGTACAGGGCAGTTGTTAGAGCAACAAAGTTCTGCGAATGCTTCTGCGACAACTGACAGCTTGCTTCAGTCAAATTCAACCTTCAAAGTTAATGATAATGGGGATTGGTCATGGGAGATCGGCCCCAATGGTGTTAGTACGCTGCTATCAAAGTTCCAGTGGCTTGAAGGAGCTCCTCAGAATCTTCAGCCCTCAGTTGTTAAAAGTGGAGATAACTACTTAATACAATTGACCCCCGAATCATCTCCCAACTTTTTTACTGTACGAAATGCTTTACTAAATGTGCAGGTCGATTATTACCTGGATCTGTCGAATTTTGATGGCGAGGTGGAGCTGGTCAACCATGTGCAAGATGCTCAAAATTACGATTTCGTCACCCTTAGTTCCGAAGGAACCATCACACAGGGACGGGTAATCGGGGGAGAAACTAACATTTTTGGTGAGGAAAGCTATTCGGCTTCCGGCATACTGTTTGTTCGTACAGTGGTTAACGGCACTCATTTCAGAGCGTATATTAACAGGGAGATGGCCGTTCACGGGCATGGAGATGCCCCGGAAACCGGGAAAGTTGGACTCCGGCTAAATGGAAGCGGTACTGTAATCATCGACAGCATTTCTTTAACACAACTCAATTAAATGACTATGTCTCGTAAATTATTTATGAAATGTTAAGGATTGATTTCCTACTGCTTTTGATGCCTTTATTTATTCTTATCGGGTGTGGAAACTCTGAGAATGAAAGATCCAAACCCGAAATAGTGGATGACTCCTTTAAGAATAACAGGTGGTACACAGAGTCACAATATAAAATGGGTAGGGTCGTATTTTCAGAAAACTGTGCCCGTTGTCACGGGACAAAAGGCCAGGGATTGGTAGAGAATTGGAAGAAGCCAAACCCTGATGGATCCTTCCCGCCACCTCCTTTAAATGGTACGGCACATACCTGGCATCATCCGATGGAAATATTAGTACAAACTATTAATAATGGCGGAGCACCATATGGTGGCAATATGCCAGCTTTCAGGGAAGTACTTTCTGAAGAGGAAAAAATAGCTGTTATTGCCTATATACAAAATTTATGGGACCAGAAAACCTACGATCGGTGGACTAATATGAACGCAAAATTTTGATCTTAAATTTTACAATTAAAACCAAATATGGTAAACCTTATGAATAAAATATTTACTCTTACATTAGTGCTAATTAGCATTTCCATGACAGCCCTGGCTCAACAGTCAGAAGAACAATCTGTTAGTAAAATACTGGGCGACTTCGAAAACGCCATTGTTGAAAATAACTCGGAAGTTGCTTCCAAATTACTTCATGATGATGTAGTCATTCTGGAAGGAAACAACAGTGAAACAAAAGAACAGTACCTTTCTCACCACTTTCATTCAGATGGCAGGTTTCTAAGTGCGATAAATCGTGAATTAATTTCTGAACAAATAACCATCGAAGGTAATGTAGCCTGGGTATCGTCCCAAACAAAAATGATCGGGACCTATAATGAACGAGAAATTGACCGAACCAGTCTCGAGTTAGCAGTTCTGAAGAAAGAAAAGGGTGAATGGAAAATTATTGCTTTGCATTGGTCCTGATTTAGGAGCAATTTTTATTCAATTCATTTGAACTGGAGGGCATAGAATTTAAAACTCTGAATAGTAATAGCAATAATCGCATTATAAATTTCCGATTTGCAACTTTTGTAATCCAAAGATAATTACCATTTTATTCTTCCGTTTAAAAGTATCTATATTATAAATATTTTGTGTCAAAGGCATACTTCTACACAGCACAACAGCTTAGTTTTTTCACGTCTTTATCAAAAGTGAGTGCCGCAAGCTTAATTCCTTCAGAAAGGGTCAGGTAAGGATGAAATTCCGACTTTAGTGACTGAATGGAAACCCCGTGTCGAATAGCCAGAGCCAGTTCCATCAATAGTTCCGAACCTTCCGGTGCCAAAATACGGGCTCCAATCAAGCGGTCATTATCTTTGTTTCTGATCAACTTAATATAACCGCGGGTGTCCCGAGCGGCGATGGATCGAGGCACATTGTCCAGCGTAAGTTTAATTGCTTGATAGTTGACTCCAGCTTCTTCGGCTTGTTGTTCATCCATGCCCACACCGGCCACCTGTGGATCAGTGAAAATAACCCACGGTAAGACTGAAAAATCGGCTTTTCCATGACTATCTCTCATTGCATTTTCAGCAGCAACTTTTCCTTCATAGGCCGCAGTATATACAAACTGCCGTTCGCCCACTACATCGCCGGCGGCAAAGATGTTGGGTGTATTGGTTCGCATGGTTTCATCCACGGGAATGTAATTGCGTCCTTTGGTCTCAATTCCTGCGGATTTAAGATTCAGGTTCCCTGTATTTCCCTGCCTGCCGGTAGCAACTAATATCTGATCAGCTTCAAGTTCTTTTTCTTCTCCGTTTACCGTAAATCGAATACTTCTTTTTTTATCTGTTTTCGTTATTTCCAGAATGTCTGTATTCGTCAAAATGGTTAATCCTTCCTCTTCCAAATATCCCGTTAAGGCTGTTGCAAGCTCTTCGGGTTGATCACTTAACACATGTTCTGATCGCTGTAGTACCGTCACTTTGCTTCCCAGTCGACTAAAGAGTTGTGCATTTTCAAGAGCAATATATCCGCCACCCAAAATGATGAGATCTTCCGGGAGCTGCTCAAGTTCATAGGCCGATTCATTGGTCAGATATCCCGCTTCTTTGAGTCCGGGTATTTCAGGAATAAACGGGGAAGCTCCTGTGGCAATTAAAATGTTCTCGGCGGTGTAGGTTGAATTATTTACCTGAACCTGATTTGTTTGAATTAACTTTCCGTACCCTTCAATAAGGGTGATGCTTGGATCATCCTTTATCACATTCACATACTTCTCCTGCCGCAGGTCCAGAACCATCTCCCGTTTTTGCTCGATCACTTTTTTAAAATCACTGATAGTTGCAGTGGTTTCAATCCCTTCAAATCTTGGACGAGATGCGTTATGGAAGGCTTCTGCGGTTCGGATCAGCGTTTTGGATGGCACGCACCCCACATTTACGCACGTTCCACCTGTTGGCAGACCTTTATTAATAATAAGCGCAGTTCCCCCCAATTCACTGGCTCGGATAGCGGCAGCAAAAGCAGCCGAACCGCCCCCGATAATAATCAAAGAGTAAAGGTTTTCACCAGTTTGCTCTTTTCCTGATTCGCCCACTACCTGATACTTTCCCGTCTGATTTACGGCTTCAATCACTGAAGCTTTATCAAGGGTGGATTCATCAAATGATACCGTAGCCGTTCCGTTGGGGTAGCTTACATCCGCCTTCTGTATTCCGTTTAGTTTGGATAGATTATTTTCAATAGACACGGCGCAATGATCGCATGTCATGCCCGCTATGTCCAGTTCCAGTTCTTTCATCCTATTATTCGTTTTCTTGCTCTTGTTGAAGGTTGGCTGTAAATCCGGTCTTATTGATAGCATCCTGGAGGTCTTTTTCCGTGAGTTTCTTTTTTAAATACGAAATAGTAGCCGTTCCGCTGTCGTAGGATACCTCAGATTCAATAATTCCATCGAGTTTACCCAACTCATTTTTCACACTGGCTTCACACCCAGCGCAGGTCATGCCTTTTACAGTGAAGGTGACCCGTTCTACATTTGCCTCGGAAACATATTGTATTTGTGTGGGTTGAGCGTCAGAGAAAAACCAATGGGAGTAGTTTGGAAAAGCCAGCAACAGCGCCGCCACAACGGTTACGGTGCCAAGAAATGATTTAGACTGGGTGAAACGGGCTTCTTCAGGATCACATTCACAGTCGATCTCTTTTGAGGGCTTCAGTTTTTGGTACCATGCAAACCCAAGTAAAAGAACAGTCAGCCCGATTAAATAAGGCCGGAATGGGTCCATGAATGAAAATGTAGAAGCGATTCCACTTGTACCTGCCAGAATAGCCAGCACCGGTGTGATGCAGCAAAGGGAGGCGATAAATGCAACTCCGAGTCCAGCGCCCAGCCATTTGGTATCAGAATTATTTTCCGGTTGCTTGTTCATGCGGCTAATACCTCCATAATGGTATTGTTTTCAATTTGGTTGAAAAGTGGTTTCAAAAGATCGTCATAAGGTTCTTGCAGGGAATAGAAAATGAGTTTTCCCTCTCTTCTTGAATCTAAAAGTCCGGCGTCTTTCAATTTTCGTAGGTGTTGCGATATCGCCGGTACGGTCATATCCAAAATATCGCTCAAATCACATGGACATAAATCTTCTTCGGTGCTCAGTAAAAACAGAATTTTCAGGCGCACATCATTTCCGGCCAGTTTCAGTATGTCCGAGAGTTTTAAGATGGATGATTCTACCGCATGGATAGAATCAATGCAGCGGTTGATCTGGTTCAGATCGGCTACATCACGAATACAGGATTGTTTACTCATAGGAATTATATTTAAGTGATTTCTTAAATATAGAATCAGTGTATCATTTAAGCAAGTGATTAAATGATGAATCATCTTGGTTTTTCCGAGTTACGCTTTTGCCTTCCAGGGCCTCAAGGATAGGGCACTCATCTTCGTGCACATCGCCAGTGCAGGAGTCAATGAGATTAAGCATCGTCCCTTTTATCCGCTGCAAGTCTTCAATTTTGTGAATCACATCCCGGTACTTCTTTTCGGCCTCCACTTAGTTCGTATTTTCAACCATCCTGAGCTCCAAAAATCGAATTAATTAGCCTTAATATTCTTCTCTTTTTTCTGTTTCACCATCTTGGTATAGCCACCTAACCTATAGAAATAAAAACTTCTTATGATTTAAGCTTCATTTAAGCATTCCCCTCGTAGTTTGGGTTAAATACAACATATCAAACTACGGGCTTTGTGCCTTTTAAACCAAGGATTTAGGAATGAAAAAAATAATGATAAAGGGATTTTTCTTCGGAATATCACTGTTCCTTGTTTCATCTAATTTAAGTTTTTCTCAAACACCAGACTCCACATTATTACTGGATGAGCTTATACAAAAAGTATTAGAACAAAATCCAGAATTAATGGCTTCAAATAAAGACTGGGATGCCAGCAAAACTAAGATATCACAGGTAAAAGCATTACCCGATCCTACGTTAGGTTTAAATATCATGAACCTGCCGGTCAACAGCTTTGCTCTTGATCAGGAGCCTATGACAGGCAAGCAGGTATCCCTGATGCAACCGTTCCCTTTCCCCGGTAAACTTAGTCTGAAGGGCGATATTGCAAAAAGTGAGTCGGAGATAGCTTTACATCGGTATAGAGAACTTAAGAATCAGCTTATAAAAAACACCTCTCAGGCTTATTTCGACCTCTATTACATAGATCAGGCTCTTGCAACAGTTGCAAATAACCAGGAGTTGCTCAAGGAATTCGTTGAAATAGCTGAGACAAGGTATGGCGTGGGTAAAGGTACGCAACCGGATGTATTACGGGCACAAGTAGCTCTTTCAAAAATGATTGATCAGGAACTCAAGCTTCTCCAACAGCGTGAAGCTGTGCAGGCCCGCATTAATACCCTATTAAACGACCCCGCTGATTCGCCGCTTGGCAAGGCTGTTGTTATGGAACCGGAACCCTGGACGGGCAAACTACAAACGCTCATTCAGCGAGCCGACAGTAGCAGCCCGGTACTTGCAGCATGGAAAACGGCCGTTAAGCAAAGCGGGCAAAAGGTAGATTTAGCACTGAAAGACCGATATCCTGATTTTTCAGTTGGTGTTGCTTATACCCAACGGAATGAACTGCAAAACGGGATGCAGGGCTATGATTTTGTCTCGGCTATGTTCAATGTTAAAATTCCTCTCTTTTTAAATAAAAAGCAGAATAAAAAGGTACAAGAGACCCAAATTCGACAGTCGTCTATAGAGTATCGCTATCAAAATGTAGCAAATTCCATTGAACAAAAACTTCAACAATCACTTACTGACCTTGAAAAAAACCAGAGACTCTTGGAACTGTACAGAACAGGGATTATTCCTCAGGCCGAAGAATCCCTGGAGTCATCAATAGCCGGGTATCAGAATGACAAGGTGGACTTCTTGTCTCTACTTGATAGTGAATTAACGCTTTTTCAGTTTCGCCTGGATTACCATCGCTTTTTAGCCGACTACCATAAAGCTATAGCAGATATAGAAGCACTAACCGGCACAGAGTTTTAAACCTTTTTCAAAATTTAAACAATGAGTACAACCATTATGAATACCAAATCAATATTACTATCCCTCGGAGCAGTTGTCGCCTTTTCACTAGGTGGTTACTGGCTGGGAACACAACAAACTACTGACAGTTCAGCATCTTCTACAGAAACCGCGGAAGAGATGCAGAATATGCCGAAGGCTGAATCAGATACCAGGCAAAAGGAAGATCGCGAAGTACTGTACTGGCAAGCTCCGATGAATCCAAGTGAAATTTATGATGAACCCGGTAAATCTAGTATGGGTATGGACCTGGTTCCGGTATATGCCGATGGAGCAAGCAGCTCGGAAGGGATGATATCAATAAATCCCGTGGTGGTACAAAATATGAATGTTCGAACGGCCAAAGTTCAGCAAAAAGATTTATCAACAGTCGTCCGTGCCGTTGGGAAAGTCGATTACGATGAACAAAAACTTTTTACTGTAAGTCCAAAAATTTCAGGTTGGGTTGAGCAGCTTTACGTGGATTATACAGGTAAAATGGTGCAACGGGGGCAACCGCTATTCAGTATCTACTCTCCTGAGTTGGTGACCACTCAGAGAGAATACCTGTTGGCTCTAAAAACCCAGAAAAAGGTAGCCTCCAGCAGTTTTGAAACCATCCGTTCTGGAGGAAGTAGCCTACTTGATGCTACACGCCAACGGCTAGAATATTGGGACATTCCTGATTCAGAAATAAAACAACTGGAACAAAGTGGGGAAGTCAAGAAAGCTATTACGCTAAAATCGCCTGCCTCTGGAATAGTGCTTCATAAAAATGCCATAGAAGGCGAGTATATAAAAGCGAGTACACCTGCGTATAAAATAGCAGATCTTTCAACCATTTGGGTGCAAACAAGCGTGTACGACTACGAGGTACCCTGGATTGAAGAGGGACAACCTGCACAAATGGAACTTTCCTATCAACCGGGTAAAACCTATGAAGGAATCGTTGCCTATGTATACCCCACCCTGGACCAGAAAACCCGAACCGTTCAGGTGCGGCTGGAATTTTCCAACCCTAATCTTGAACTAAAGCCAGGGATGTTTGCCAATGTAAGCATCCAAACGCGACCCAAAAATAATGTCACCGTCATTCCAAATGAGGCTATCATCAGAACCGGGGAACGTAACATCGTTTTTGTGGCAAAGGGCGAAGGCTCGTTTGAACCCCGCGAAGTAACCTTAGGTATGGAAGGTGGCGAGCGAAACAATGAAATTGAAATATTGGAAGGCGTAAAACCGGGTGAAGAGATTGTTACTTCTGCTCAGTTCCTTTTCGATAGTGAAAGCCGGCTGCAAGAAGCGATTCAAAAAATGCTTCAGCAAAAGCAAGATACCTCTGATATGGAGAACATGGACATGTCCGGTGGTGAAATGAACCACGATGAGACGCCAGTCGACACTACCGATCATTCAAACATGGATATGACCGGCGGGGAAATGAATCATGATGAAATGCCGGCCGACACTACCGACCATTCAAATATGAATATGTGAATCAATGGGCAAAGTTAAAGTACAAACCCTTTTAAACATTTTGGAGAATTAAGAAATGCTACAGAAAATAATTGAACTATCTGTAAATAACCGCTTTATGGTGATTATTGCTAGTATTCTGATACTGGCAGGCGGTACATATGTAATGTATCAAACACCCGTAGATGCCATTCCCGATCTAAGTGATGTACAGGTTATTGTCTTCACCAAATATCCGGGACAGGCCCCGCAGGTTGTTGAGGACCAGGTCACCTATCCGCTAACCACTACTATGATGTCGGTACCCAAATCTAAAGTTGTTCGAGGCTATTCCTTCTTCGGGCTCTCTTTCATATACATCATTTTTGAAGACGATACCGATATGTATTGGGCGCGAAGCCGGGTACTGGAATACCTTAATACTGCAGGCAGTAATTTGCCTGAAGGGGTAACGCCCACGCTTGGACCGGATGCAACCGGGGTTGGTTGGGTTTACGAGTACGTGCTGGATGGTGGAGACCAGTACGACCTCCAACAGTTGCGCTCAATTCAAGACTGGTTCCTTAAATACGAACTACTCAGTGTGGACGGGGTAGCCGAAGTTGCCAGTGTGGGAGGTCATGTCAAACAATACCAGGTAGAAGTGGATCCGGATAAACTGCTGGCTTATGATATCCCGTTGTCGAAAGTAAAAATGGCTATCAAACGCAGTAATAATGACGTGGGTGGCCGCTTGGTGGAAATGAGCGAAACCGAGTTTATGGTCCGTGGCAAAGGATATATTCAAACAGTTGAAGATGTTGAAAATGTGCCCATCGGTACCGATGGTAACGGCACGCCCGTGACCATTCGTAATGTAGCTAATGTTCAAATAGGCCCGGACCTCCGTCGCGGTGTAGTTGACTGGAATGGCGAAGGAGAAGCAGTAGGGGGCGTGGTCATCATGCGGTTTGGAGAAAATGCGCTGCAAACCATCGACAACGTAAAGGCAAAGTTGAAAGAACTTGAAAGCGGGCTTCCAGAGGGAATCACCATTAAAACGGCTTATGACCGCTCCAGCCTGATTAAGCGTGCTATTGAATTTTTGGAACATAAACTTCTGGAGGAAAGCATCGTCGTTGCTATCATTGTGTTGATATTCCTATTACACTTTAGGAGTTCATTAGTGGCTATTATCAGTTTGCCCATCGGTATTTTGGCCGCCTTCATAGTGATGTATTTTCAGGGTATCAACGCCAATATTATGTCATTAAGTGGGATAGCCATTGCTATTGGAGCAATGGTGGATGCGGCAATCGTGATGGTGGAGAATGCGCATAAACATCTGGAAAGAGATCGGGGCAAAAAGGAACATTGGCGGATTATTATAGATGCTTCCAAAGAGGTAGGGCCGGCCTTGTTCTTCTCCCTTCTGATTATCACGGTTTCGTTTCTGCCAATCTTTGCATTACAGGGACAAGAAGGACGTCTTTTTAAACCACTGGCTTTTACCAAAACGTACGCCATGGCAGCAGCAGCACTGCTCTCGGTGACGCTGGTACCTGTATTAATGGGATACCTTATACGCGGAAAAATTCAACCCGAACATAAAAACCCCGTTAACCGTTTTTTAATATGGATTTACAGACCGGTAATAAATTTGGCATTGCGCTTTAAGTGGACCACCATCATAGCCTCTATTGCAATACTTGCCATATCTATAGTGCCATTGCAACGACTCGGTTCGGAATTTATGCCTCCTATCGAAGAGGGTGACCTGCTTTATATGCCGACCACCGATCCTGGTATCAGTATAACCAAGGCGAAGGAACTCCTGCAACAAACTGATAAAGTTATCGCCAGTTTCCCTGAAGTGAAATCGGTATTTGGCAAAGCAGGACGAGCACAAACTTCCACGGATCCGGCACCACTATCGATGTTCGAAACCATTATCCAGTTAAAACCTGAAGATGAGTGGCGTGAGGGTATGACGATGGATAAACTGAAGCAAGAGATGGATGCGGCCATCAAAATTCCGGGGCTTACTAACGCCTGGACGATGCCGATTAAGACACGAATAGATATGCTGTCTACTGGTATAAAAACTCCGATTGGTATTAAAGTAACCGGACCAGATCTTCAGACACTTTCCGATCTCAGTTCGGACATAGCCTCCGTGGTGCGAGATGTACCTGGAACTTTGAGTGTCTTCGCTGACAAGACAACTGGAGGAAATTACCTGGACTTCAATATCGACCGTAAAGAAGCTGCCCGTTATGGACTAACGACCGGTGACGTGCAGGATGTAATCCAATCTGCCATCGGTGGAATGAACGTAACTGAGACCGTGGAAGGGCTGGAACGCTATCCGGTCAACGTACGGTATGCCCGAGAGACCCGTGAAAACCTTACGGATCTCGGGCGGGTATTGATTTCAACTCCTTCTGGGGCTCAAATACCCATTGAATACGTTGCCGATTTGCAGATCCGCAAAGACGCGCCTGTGATTAAAACCGAGAATGCCCGCTATTCCAGCTGGATCTATGTGGACTTAACTACTTCTGATCTTGGAACCTATGTTAACCAGGCCCGGCAAACCGTTGATGAACGGTTGGACCTGCCTTCCGGATACAGTCTAAGCTGGAGTGGGCAATATGAATACATGGAGCGGGCTAAAAAGCGTCTGCAAGTGGTAGTTCCGATCACCTTGCTCATTATCTTCCTGCTGCTGTACTTTAACTTTAAAAATCTACAGGAGAGTATGATCGTTCTTTTGACACTGCCCTTCTCATTGGTTGGTTCATTCTGGCTATTGTATATCCTGGATTATAATCTGAGTGTGGCTGTTGGGGTTGGTGCCATAGCTCTTGCAGGTGTGGCCGCAGAAATCGGGGTTATAATGCTCACATATCTGGATAATGCCTACAACGACCGGAAATATAATGACAAGATGAAGAACCTAGACGATCTGAAACAGGCTATCTTTGAAGGATCTGCCCAGCGAATTCGCCCAATATTTATGACAGTTTGTGCCATCACCGGCGGGCTGCTGCCAATAATGTGGGGTGCGGGAACAGGGGCTACCGTCATGAAGCGGATTGCCGCCCCAATGGTTGGGGGGATGGTATCAGCAACGATACTTAGCCTTGTTGTTATACCTGTAATCTACTACCTCTGGAAAAGCCGAGAAGTAAAACGTCTGGCTAAAACAACCACTAAGATCAACAGTTAACTAATTGACAAACAGAAATAAGATCTGGCAGGTTTTTCAAACTTGCCAGGCCTAACAAAAAAGGTAATAAGTATGAATGAAGTCAAAGCATTTATTCGCAAACGAAAAGCAGAACAAGTCATTGACGGGCTGGAAGCGCAAGGTTTCTGCTGCATGACACTAATCGATGTAATGGGACTGGGTCGAATGTCGGACCCGGAAAAAGCCCAGCTTTCAGTCAGTATTGCTGAACGATTTACTAACATAGTTAAACTCGTGGTGGTGTGTAGTGAAAAAGATACCGAGCGGGTAGTCGAAATCATTCGAAATAAGGGTCGCAGTGGACAGCCCGGGGATGGAATTATATATGTGACTCCGGTTAGTAAATCTGTTCATATTAGATCAGGAGACTCGGGTAGTGACTTCTTACAACATGAACGACGTAACCCTACCTCTTAACAAAGATTTAAAGACTCATGAAGAAGTATAAAAAACCAATTCTTTATCTAAGTATTATCATCATTTCAGGTATTACAATATGGGCTTTCGCTAAAAAGTATAATCGGATTTCTGAGTCTATTAATTCGGATCTACCTGAAGTAGTCATGTACAAGAACCCACAATGTACTTGTTGTGATAGATGGGCCAGTTATCTTAGAAAACAGGGCTATCCTGTATCAGTGAACATTTCAAGCGAAATGATATCGATTAAAGAAACTAATAATATGCCTTTAAATCTGGCATCCTGCCATACTGCTTTTGTCGATGACTATATTGTGGAAGGTCATGTTCCTGTGGAGGACATCAATAGAATGCTTGAAGAACGACCTGACGCTGTAGGTATCGCTGCACCTGGTATGCCTGCTGCCTCTCCCGGGATGGATATAGATACAGATGATTCATACGAGGTCAGGCTTTTTGATCAAGAAGGCAACTCAATTTTATATGCAACTCATTAATTAATTATAAACGTATTTACCGGTTATAAATAAGGAGACTATCAGTGCAGCCTTCTTGACCGGTAAATACTTAATGATGTGAGTTTTAGATAGACAAACTGTCTCTTTGATAATTTAAGTTTGATTTAAGCTCCTGGTATTATATTCATTTAAGCGATGAAACAATGGTTAAATCATGGATAAAACGGACACAATTATTTATATAAAAAACATGGTTTGCCCGAATTGCTTATTAATAATTAGAAATATTTTTAAGCAGGAAGATATATCAATAGAAAGTATTGACTGGGATAAAGCTGCGATCAAGGTTGATAAATTACCCCAGCCATACCCTGAGAAAGTAGAAAAAGCTATTGAACCTTACGGATTCAAAATTATCTCTTCATACAACGAAAAGGTGTCAGAGCAAATAAAAATCACTCTAATCAAATGGATTTATTTTAGTGAAGAAATCGTGGACAATGCACGTCTCAAAGAACTATTGGAGTCAAAATTCCAAACTAAATATTTAGTTTTAGACCCGCTCTTTAAAAAAATAAATGGGTATAACATACAAGATTATTTCGATCTATTAAGACTAGAGCGTTTTAAAGAATTACTTAGCTATAATGAAAATTCATTTACAGAGATATCTTTGAGCTTGGGTTTCAACGACTTTGAAGAAATTCAGCATTTAGTCAGGACTAATTTAAATTGTTCAATTAGTAAATTTAAAAAGACTAGCTTCTATCACCGAAAACCAATTGATCACCTCTAAATAATTCATTACCTAATATCTGAACAAATAGAATCTACTTTGGGTCAAATTGAGTCCATTTTGTCTTTTAAAAGCTTTACCGTTAAATGAGTGTACTTTTCAGTCACCTTTTGACTCGAGTGACCTGCCATATAGCTTGCCTCAGCCGTATGAAAACCTTTTTCAATCCAGGTAGTTACGGCTTGGTGTCGCATACCGTGTAAAGTACGAGAGGTTGGAATTCCAGCTTCCTTACAATAGCGCTTAAATTCCCGATACACTCTCATCCCACGAACCGGTTGGCCTTTTGTATTTCCACCCGTGTAAATAAACACATAGTCACTGGGGCTTATCTTACCACGAATCTTTAAATACGCATCCAGTTCCTTTTTTAATTCATTGATGATTGGAATCAGCCGTTCTTTTCGGCCTTTGGTGGGTGGTAGTGATATGTAGCTTAGCTCTCCATTTTCATAGATCAGATTTTCACCCTTCAATCCGGAGTAGGATAATTCTGGATCATAAGCCGCTTCATGTTTTCGGAGTCCACCATAGAAGTACAAAGACACAATAGGCTTGAACCAATGTTGAACCAAATTAGGGTCAAATTCGGGCAAGTCTTTCTTTCTGGATAACTCTTCATCGAATTTCTTATAAAGAATTCCAAGTTCTTCCTCAGAAATCATTTTAGGCCGGGTATTTTCTCTAATTCGGGGCAGATCTTCTTTTAGCATAGTGAAATAATCTTTCTCCACAATGTTCTTTTTCAGCAGAAACTTCCACCAAGATCGAAAATGTCGGAAGTAGTAGTGCCTTGTTGCTGAAGTAATGCCCTTCTTGAAGATTACATTTTCAAAATGGTAGCTCAGTACATTTGTTGGATGCACATCCGATAACTCATTTAATTCCACAAAATGATCTAAAGCTCGCTGGTAGGCTCCAATGGTTGCCGGGGAAAGATGGTTTTTTGATTTGTAGAATAATTCAATGGATTCACCCACTGTATTGCAAAGAACAGTTTCTTTCTGCGTATTTCTTTGCAATTCTTTTTTGGGATCGAAACCATTTGCGAAGGGATTGATCCTGCCCAATGATTCCAGCTTTTCCAGTTCTTTAAGCATTTTCTCGGCCACGTCTTTATGTCGGGTGCCCAATGCTTTTCGAGTAGATTTCACTTTTCCGTCAACAGAAGTTCTCCAGTTGATCGAATAATATTTGCCGCGTTTTGTTAGAAATGCCATAGTAGTTTCCTTTTTAGTTGAGAGTTAGAAGCGACTCTCAAAAACCTGAACTACTTACTTTTTTCATGTACACCAAGATGTACACCAAGAATGGGAAAATTAGGGAATGAATTGTACACTTTTGTTCCCTTCCATTCGATTACAAAAGTAAGTAAATGAGCTTTTTTTTAAAGGAGGAGGGCAAATAAGGGGGTATTTAAACCCTGAGATCGTTAATTAAAAAAGTGGGCCTGGCAAGACTTGAACTTGCGACCTCTCGATTATGAGTCGACTGCTCTAACCAACTGAGCTACGGGCCCTTGTATGTTTAAAGCCAATGTCATTTTACTGATGACGCCAATTTTAGCTTTTTGTACCCAAGGTTGTACCCCAGATAACTTGCCAAAAACGATTGTACCTCTTGTTAAAAAAGGTTATCGGTTTATGTGTTCTTGTTAAAGACACCGGCTTTCCTTTTCAGGTCGCTTACAAACTGTAAGCGCGCCAAAGATAAATATCTTAAAACTCAGAGTCGAATGTTTATGAACCAAATTTTCAAATAAACCAGATCTTTTGTTCTAAGAAAAGGCTTCCAAATTTAGCTTTTAAGGCTCTTGATTAAATCTGCTGGAATAAATGTATCCTAAAATCTAAAGTGCAACTAAATGAACGCAGATGAATCGTCCTAATTATTTCAATGAAACAGCAACTATATACCTCCTAATCGAGGGCGACTATTGATTAAAAGTAACCTCATATAGTAAAAGCCGGAAAAAGTATCTTTTTTTATGTTTCAATGTTTCAAATACATAAAAAGTAACTCTACGTATACATATTCCCTGTTTTTCTTGAAACATTTTATGAAACATTCATGAAACAGGATGAAACATTGATACTTTTTGGTGAAACAGAAATGTTTCATTCTTGTTTCAAGGATAATGATCTATAAGTAATTGTTATTTAATGGCTAATCATTTTTAAAGAATCTACTATGAAACATGCATGTTTCAGGAAATGTTTCATAAAAATCGAGCTTTAAATATGAATAAAGATCGATTTTAGACTTTTGAAACATTTTTAAAGAAAAAGTTAAAGAAATCTGATTTTTTAAAAACTCTCAAAAACATTATCAACTTTATCACAAATTCAAAAAAGAACTGGAGGTGTATTTAAAAGTTCGTGGAATGAGATACCAAGCTGTAACTAATTTGGATTGAGAAAGGGTTTCATACGGCTGAAGCAAGCTATATGGCAGGACATTCAAGTCAGAAAGTGACTGAAAAATACAACCATTTGACTGTGAATAGACTTAAGGATAAAATGAAAGCTCTCTACTGGTTTATAAATTTATATGAGATGAAGTAGTCATGATGAAATCTGACAGTCTAGTTAGATTTCATCATGACTACTTCACATCAGAATATTCGAAATTTGTCTAATTATGGATTTTGTTTATCGAATTATGTTCCATCTTTCATGGATAGAATTAATTACATATACTTGAAACGTGAAAATTTCTTTAACATATCGCTTTATTGCATCGGTGCTCAGTCTGAGTATCCTGATTGGGGTTTCGGTTCCAACCGGACTTCATGCTATGTCAAATGAACTATGTGAAGAGTTGCAGGAAATGGGAATCCATATGCAGGCTCAAAGTGAACATGCTGAAGATTGCCCAATGACTGTTGAGTTTGCCGAAGTACCGGAACACCAACATCATACTGAAACCAATGAAGATCAAGACCTTGGTATTGTTTGTGCCTGCTCTGTTGACGAATTATCAGTTAAGACCGAAGCTCCTTTATTTCAAAAAGTGAAAGTCAAGGTTCTGGCTGTTGTCCAGATAATTGCGGAAGTTCACACAAACCAAACTGAATCCGACTATCACCACGCTATTCAAACTTCGGATTCCTATTCACCACCCCCCATCTTTTTAGCCAACGAGTCCTTTCTGATTTAGGGATCGGTATATCTTTTCTCCCCTAAAGTCATTCCTGTAACGCCAGGAACCTTGATTCTTGTACTATCTATCTATTGTAAAAAATAGGCTTCAAGGTCTCAGATATCTATCGAGAGATGATCACCTTTTTAATTGTACCGATTCATCAATAATAAACTCATGCTAAATAAAACCATCCGGTTTTTCCTGGAAAATAAACTTGTAGCTGTACTATTCTTGCTAGTCTTAGTAGGCTGGGGACTTGCAGTAGCTCCCTTTAATTGGAATCTTGACTTTCTTCCTCGGGATCGTGTTCCTGTGGATGCTATTCCAAACCTTGGGGAGAACCAACAGATCGTGTATACCGATTGGGAAGGTCAATCTCCTCAGGATATAGAAGATCAGGTCACCTATCCTCTGACTACTCAATTACTGACTGTGCCTGGCATCAAAACCGTTCGAAGTAATTCGATGACCGGTCTTTCCATCATTTACATCATTTTCGAAGAGGATGTGGATTATTATTGGAGTCGCTCCCGCATCCTTGAAAAACTAAACTCACTTCCGGCAGGCACTATTCCTCAAACTGCAAAGCCCGCCCTTGGTCCTGATGCTACCGGACTGGGGCAGATATTTTGGTACACGCTGGAAGGCAGGGATCAAAGTGGAGAGCCCGCAGGTGGCTGGGACCCTCAAGAGTTACGGTCCATACAAGACTTTTATGTGAAATACGGACTATCAGGAGCTCAAGGTGTGGCAGAAGTTGCTTCCATTGGAGGGTATGTAAAAGAGTACCAGATTGACATCGACCCAAACAAACTAAAAACGTATGGGGTTACTCTGCCTGAAGTGATCGATGCAGTACGAAAAACCAATGCTGAGACCGGTGCCCGAACTATTGAGATGAATAACGTGGAATACCTGGTTCGGGGAATTGGGTACATAGAAAACCTGGAAGATTTGGAATCTGCTGTGGTTAAAGTAGTGGATAATACGCCCATTCGAATTCAGGATGTTGCCTTCGTTAGTATGGGGCCTGCTCCACGAAGAGGTGTGCTGGATAAGGCTGGAGCAGAAGCCGTTGGTGGAGTAGTCGTAGCCCGGCAAGGTGCCAATCCCCAGCAGGTAATTGATAATGTAAAAGCACAGATCAAAGAGATTTCTGCCGGCCTGCCTGTAAAAACCCTTGAAGACGGAACCGAATCTCAAGTCACCATTGTACCATTTTATGATCGCTCTACGCTGATCTCAGAAACCTTGGGGACGCTCGAAGAAGCGCTCACACTTCAAATACTTATTACCATTATCGTGATCGTTATAATGGTATTGAATCTGCGAACTTCGGTGCTAATTTCTGCAATGCTCCCCATCGCTGTACTCATGACCTTCATTGCCATGAAGTATTTTGGGGTGGATGCTAACATTGTGGCCCTTTCCGGGATCGCTATTGCCATTGGTACCATTGTGGATATGGGAGTCATCCTTTCTGAGAATATGCTCCGGCATTTGGAAGAAATGGAGGAAGATGAATCACTTTTGGAAGTTATATACAATGCTACTGTTGAAGTAGCCGGGGCTGTATTGACGGCCATAACCACCACCATTGTGAGTTTTCTCCCTGTCTTTACGATGATCGCTGCCGAAGGGAAACTATTCAAACCACTGGCTTACACTAAAACCTTCGCGCTGATTGCTTCCATTATCATTACAATCACACTGATCCCACCCTTTGCCCATTGGTTCTTTGGGTTAAAGATCAACAATCGGAAATTGAAACTGAGCTGGAACGGTTTACTGGTGATCGGAGGATTCATTGCCATGTTGACTGTTTCAGGTTGGGGTGGTCTGTTGATCATGGGCTTCGGACTCATCAATGGCGTGGGATTCTTTTTAGGCGAAGAATATCACAAACGAATTCCATTTCTCAATAATGCGCTTTCTGTAGTAGTAGTCACCTGGCTACTGACAGAATACTGGCTTCCTTTTGGCCCATCGGTCTCTTTTGCAGGTAATTTGTTTTTTATCGTTTTAGTGATCGCCCTTATTCTTGCCACCTTCTGGCTCATCATCAAATATTATCAACCCATTATTAGTTGGTGTCTGGATCATAAAAAGATTTTTCTAGCCCTTCCATCCTTTTTCGTGATTTTTGGGGTGGTAATTTGGCTGGGCTTTGCAACTACCTTTGGATTTGTAGCCAAAAGCTTTAATACGGTCGGGGTTGATATAAGCGAAACATCCGTTTGGACTTCAGCGTCCGAAGCTTTTCCAGGACTGGGTGAAGAATTTATGCCCGCCCTGGATGAAGGAGCTTTCCTTTTGATGCCTACTACGATGCCTCATGCCGGTATAGAAGAGGCAGAAGACGTGATGCGTAAACTGGACCTGTCTGTTAACTCCATACCGGAAGTTGAAATGGTTGTTGGAAAAATGGGCCGGGCTGAATCAGCCTTAGACCCTGCACCTATCTCCATGTTCGAAAATGTGATTCAATATAAATCGGAATACAAAACGGATGAAAATGGCCGACGGATGCGATTCGAGGTCAATGATTCAGGGGAGTTTGCCAGAGATGAAGATGGAGAACTGATCCCGGATGAAAACGGTAAGTATTATCGCCAGTGGCGCGATCATATTCACTCCCCGGATGATATCTGGGATGAAATTGTAGCTGCCGCACGCATACCCGGAACTACCTCTGCCCCCAAACTTCAGCCTATTGAAACACGATTGATCATGTTGCAATCGGGAATGCGGGCTCCCATGGGTGTAAAAGTGAAAGGCAGTGATCTTCAAGAAATCGAAAATTTTGGTTTACAATTAGAAGATGTCCTGAAGAATGCTGAAGGCGTAAAAGCTTCATCGGTATTTGCGGAACGTATTGTTGGTAAACCCTATTTGGAAGTTCATTGGAACCGGGAACAGTTAGCCCGCTACGGGTTATCCGTTCAAGACGTGCAGCAATTTATGTCGATGGGTGTGGGTGGGATGGCAGTCTCAACCTCCGTTGAAGGGCGCGAGCGATACCCTATTCGTGTTCGTTTTGCCCGCGAGTTAAGAGATAACCCTGAGGCTTTAAATGAACTTTTGGTTCCCACCAAGACGGGTGTTCAAGTACCTCTTTCACAACTGGCTGAGATCAAATACCGCCAAGGACCACAAGCTATCAAAAGCGAAGATACGTTCCTGGTGGGTTATGTAATCTTCGATAAGTTAGATGGCTTTGCTGAAATTGAAGTGGTAGAAAATGCCAGACGTGCTATTGAAGAGAGTGTGAACTCCGGTAACATAGCGGTTCCCGCAGGTATCAATTTTGAATTCGCGGGCAACTATGAGAATCAGGTCCGAGCTGAGAAACGGCTAAGCGTTATTCTGCCTATTGCGCTGGTCATTATCTTCCTGATCATGTATTTCCAATTCCGGTCTGTGGCTACTACATCCATGATCTTCAGTAGCATTTTTGTGGCCTGGGCGGGTGGATTTCTACTTGTTTGGCTGTACGGTCAGGGATGGTTTCTGAATTTTGATCTGTTTGGTCAAAATCTTCGGGATCTGTTTCAAATGGGAACCGTGAACTTAAGTGTGGCTGTGTGGGTGGGTTTCATCGCCTTATTTGGAATAGCGGCTGATGGAGGTGTAGTGATGGCAACCTATCTCGACCAATTGTTTGATCGCAAGAAACCGAAGACATCGGCTGAGTTACGAGAAGTGGTGATAGAGGCAAGTACACGAAGGATTCGTCCGACACTCATGACGACAGCTACCACCATCCTTGCTTTGTTACCCGTCCTAACATCCACAGGCCGAGGCTCGGATATTATGGTGCCTATGGCAATCCCGAGTGTAGGTGGCATGTTCCTGCAAATCATCACATTACTGGTTATACCGGTCCTTTATTACATGTGGAAAGAATTTAAAATGAAAAAAGAATTGTCATGAAAGAAGATCATCGAATAAAGAATATTGAATATCCAACATTGAGCAGGATGGGAAGAAAGTCTTCAGCACTCTTTGCGAAACCTCTGCACGCTCTGCGATTAATTGCATTACTTGGTATAATTGCACTGCCTTTTACCGTGCAAGCTCAAACTATTGCCGAATACCAACAACAAGCAGCTAATAATAATCCCCAGTTGAAGGCTGAATATCAGCACTATCTATCAGCTCTTGAAGAAAGTCCTATTGTTGGTGCTTTGCCCGATCCGGAAGTTGCTTTTGCCTATTTCATCAGTCCGATTGAAACCAGATTGGGACCACAACAAGCAAGGATTTCACTAACCCAAATGTTTCCCTGGTTTGGGAGCCTCTCAGATAAACGATCAATATCGGAAGCGCAGGCTAAAGCACAATACGAAGTATTTCAGGAGACCCGAAATCGACTGTTTTATCAAACCGAGAAAGCACTTATTGAAGTTTATGAGTTGGACCAAAGCTTGGAGATTGCCAACGAAAACCTCGACATCCTAAACTCCTTAGTGGAGATAAGTTTGAGCCGATATGAAACAGATCAGGCTTCGCAGGTGGATGTGTTACGGGCACAAATCGAACAGGAAGACCTGAAGACGCAAATTGCTTTGCTTGAAGACAACCGGAACGTGTTAATTCAAAAAGTGAATGAGCTTTTGAATGCTGAGCAAGAACAGGTGATCACCTTGCCGGATACGTTAATTCCTGAAATGAGTATAGAAAGCGAGCCGGAACTACTGAATAAATTGGTTCAACAAAACCCGGCATTAAATCGCCTTAGATACCAGAAGGACTCCGCCCATGAAATGAAAACGCTGGCAGCAAAAGACGGGAAACCATCCTTTGGCGTAGGTCTGGATTATATCTTCACCGGAGAACGCTCGGATGTACCAACGCTAGCTGATAATGGTAAAGATGCCATCATGGCCAGAGCCAGTTTCAAAATTCCCCTGTTCCGAAATAAATACAATGCCAAGGTTCAACAAGCAGAGCTGAATATTCAATCAGTACAGTCGCAAATAACAGACAAAGAGAACAAACTGGAAACAGATTTATCCTCTTCGTTGAGGGACTATTATGATGCGCGGCGTCGGTTTGACTTGTATGACCAGAAGCAGATTCAACGAGTTAATCAGGCACTGAGCATTATGACACAGAACTATTCAACCGACAGCTCCAATTTTGAAGAAATTCTACGGATGCAGCGCAAGCTTTTGGGTTATCAACTTAGCCGCATTCAGGCTTTGGTAGATATGCAGGTTTCATCGGCTTTCATCGATTACCTGACTGGCAAACACAACATTAATCTAAATAAATAGACCTGTGATTTCAGGAATGAGTAGTGAGAAAAACTACTCACTTCTCTAATCTCACAACTCAATACTTACAACTATGAAAACAAAAAACATACTTATTTACTCTGGACTTATACTGGGTGGACTCTTACTCGGCTACCTCTTTTTCGGAGGGACTTCGGAACCACAAACACTTGAAGAGCATATATCAGAAACCCACACTGATGAGGAAGGCAATGTGGTTTATACGTGCAGTATGCACCCTCAGATAAGAGAAAGCGAGCCAGGAAATTGTCCAATTTGTGGCATGGAGTTAATTCCGGCTAATGATCTTGATGACAGTGACTCAGAATCGCTCAACCCGAACGCTGTTACATTCTCGAAAGCCGCACTTGCGCTTGCTGAGGTTGAAACCACTCCGGTTAAAAAAGGAGTCCCAGTGGTTGAAACCCGGTTGCCGGGCAAAGTGGTTGTAAATCAGAACTTGGTATCGAATGTGACGGCTCACTTCCCCGGTCGTATTCGGGAGTTATATGTAGATTATACCGGTGATTACGTCCGTAAAGGGCAAAAACTGGTTTCTATTTATTCTTCGGAGTTAATTACGGCACAAAGTGAACTTTTGGAAACAGCCCGATTCAAAGAACAAAACCCTCGATTATATGAGTCTGCCCGGCGCAAGCTATTGCTTTGGGAATTTCCGGAAGAGACCATTAACCAAATCGAACAATCAGGAGAAGTGATGGAAGAGTTAGACTTTTTCTCACCGGTATCTGGCTATGTATCACAGATCAATATCTCTCGGGAAGACCATATTCAGGAAGGTTCAATGCTATACCGGATCGCGAAGCTTTCTGAGGTATGGATTGAATTTGAGGCGTATGAATCGTCAGTCAATAATTTAAAAATCGGAGATAAAATTGATTTTACGGTGAGCTCCATTCCTGGGCATACTTATACCGGCGAAGTCAGCTTTATCCAGCCTTTTTTAAATGATAAATCCCGAACAGTAGAAATACGTATTACTGTGGATAATCCGAGAAACGAGATGAAACCCGGCATGTTTGCTGAAGGAGTTATTTCTTCTCAATCAGGCCAAAAACAGCAACTTCTTGTCCCCCGAAGTGCCGTGCTATGGACCGGAGAAAGGTCCATTGTGTTTATGGATGTTTCCACAGCTGAAACTCCTGCTTTTGAAGCAAGGGAAGTTGTATTAGGCAAAAGGGCTGGTAACGAATATGTAATCGAATCTGGACTGGAAGTTGGTGAGCGTGTGGTATCAAACGGCACATTTAAAGTGGACGCTGCCGCCCAGCTTAGCGATAAACTCAGTATGATGAATAGAGAACCGGGCTCAGGAGCAAATCGCGGGGCACATGATCACGGTGCTATGGACATGAATAACGGTGAAATGAATATGGACGACGGCGATATGAATGAATCCACTATGGATACAACTGAAGATCATTCAAATCATGAAATGGATAAAAGCCTTGAGGCATTAGTACCCCAGTACTTGAAACTTCGGGAAGCACTGTCCAAAGATGATTTTGAAACGGCTAAAGAACATGTCCGAGTGTTCTCAACGGATACATTCAGTGATATTGAAGAGCTCAGAGCCGAGTTCAAATCCATTTCAGAAATGCTTATTTCACGAATTGAAGAAGAAGGATATGAAGGAGCACTGTTCAAGCAATATTGCCCTATGTACGGTGGTGGAAGCACCTGGATAAGTGACAAAAAAGATATTGAAAACCCTTTTTATGGCACTCAAATGCACAACTGTGGAGAAACCGTTGAGCAGATGAATTAATGTATAAATCAAAAACGGAGGTATTATGAAATTAGTAAAAGCATACATACGCCCCATGCTGCTTGAAGAAGTGTATAAAGCGCTACGTTCTGAAGGCCATTGTTGCATAACGGTTTTCAGAGGAGAAGGAGCAGGTCAATATACCGATCCTGACCATGCCCATGGCTCTTTGCAATTCCCGGCGATGCACTCCAAAGTTGTGAAAATAGAAATAGCAGCGGTAGACGAAGATGTCAATTCTATTATTGAAATCATTCAACAAACTGCTTCAACAGGTTCGCGCGGAGATGGAATTATATTTGTCATGCCTATTGAGAATATGATTAGAATCAGGGATGGTGAGGAAGGACCTAAAGTAATAGAATAATAGGCTTACACTAAATAAACGGTAAGTATTAATCATCATTGTATAAGCTAACCCCTTAGATAAATGATATTTTAAGTAAAGCAAACATTAACAAAACCATAAGATTATGAGAAAGATAAAATCAATCGCTCTGTTACTGGCAATAAGTTTAGGTCTAACCGTAACCGCTGTGGCCCAGCAACAAAATATGGAGCAGAAAAAGCAGCAAATGATGACCATGATGCAGGACTCATCTATGCAATCCGTGATGATGGATCACATGATGAATAATCCTGAAATGCGAGCCAAGATGATGCAGAGAATGATGAAATCACAAAAGATGGATCATTCCAAAATGATGGAAAACATGAACTCCATGATGAACAATCCTGAAATGAAAGAACGCATGGAAAAGCATATGGAAATGATGCAATCTATGATGGATGGAGATATGGATCAAGCTAGAATGATGAATATGATGGATAACTCATCCATGATGAATATGCATATGATGTGTATGCAAATGATGCAGGGAGGCATGATGGATTCGGGAATGAAAATGAAATCAGATTCTACCGATAATAAAGATATGAACCATCATTAGTAAAAATTAAATGGGGATGTGGTTCAAAGTCATCCCCGAATTCTAAAACTTTAAATGATAGCACTATGCATGATTTTCAATTTTTTGGAGGTGGCTGGATGATGTTCTTCTGGTGGTTCTTACTAATTGCTTTGGTCATTGTCTTGGCAAGGCCGTTATTCAAGACAAATCAACAAGAATCTGAAAGCGAAACGCCCCTTGAGATCCTTAAGCGAAGATATGCAAATGGGGAAATTGATCAAGAAGAATTCGAGAAGAGGAAAAAGGATCTGATGTGATCAAGTATTCAATAATACAATCATTATAGTTTCAAATTTATGAAAAGAAAACAATTTTTACGCAGAGTAGGTCTTGGAACGGGTGCATTAGCCCTATCACCTTGGTTAACATCCTGCCTAACTTTTTCTGACGATGAGTTGCAGGGTTCTTTTAGAAACAGATTGCCTTTTCCGGGTCAAATAACCGATCCTTCGTTTAATTTATCTGCCTCTTCTGCAGAAATAGAGCTACCAGAATCGTTAAGTCTGGCTGCTTTTCAATTTAATAATTCAGTTCCCGGTCCAACAATTCGCCATGTAAAGGGGCAGGAACTTAACATCCAGTTTACTAATAATATAGGTCAGGAAAGCATTATTCACTGGCATGGACTCATTGTTCCCCCCGAAATGGATGGACATCCCAAAGATGCAATATCAGGAGGAGCCTATGATTATGAATTCAGCCTGAATCAAAGAGCCGGCACCTATTGGTATCACCCTCATCCTCACAGAATAACTGGAGAACAGGTTTATCGCGGGTTAGCAGGTTTTTTTATTATTGAAGATGACGAAGAAAAAGCACTCAACTTACCGAGTGGTAACTACGAGATACCGCTCGTTATTCAGGATCGGAGAGTAAGTGACTCTGGGCAGATTATTTATAACCCGTCTATGCCCGAACGGATGATGACTGGGTTTTTGGGAGATACAATCTTAGTTAACGGAGCGCCATCTCCTTACCATGAAGTTGAGCCTGGTGTGTATCGCTTGAGAGTATTAAATGGCTCAAATGCCCGGATTTATAATGTAGCGTTTCAAGATGATCTTTCCTTTATGGTCATTGGCACCGATGGAGGCCTTCTACCGGAAGCTATTGAGACCAATGAATTATTAATGGCCCCAGGGGAAAGAGCAGACATACTGGTAGACTTCTCTGGATTGAAGAAAAAAAGTATTCACCTTATCAGTAAACCATTTGATGTGCCTTCCGGCGGCGGTATGATGGGAATGCAAAACATGATGGGTAGCTCCGGTCCCGAACAAGGCACCGGTTTTGATCTTATGGAATTCAGGATTGATGGAGAATCTAAGCAAGAATCGATGGGCCTTCCCAGTCAGCTGTCTGAATCGACCTTTCCTGAAGCTTCATCTGCTGATCGCACCCGCTCCATTCGGTTGGATATGCAAATGATGAACGGCCATACCATTAATGGGCGTCAGTTTGAGATGGAGCGAGTCGATGAACGTGTAGAGCAAGGAAGTACTGAAATTTGGGAGTTTATCAATAACTCAAACGTACCTCACCCCATGCACGTGCATGCCGTTCAGTTTAAAGTTCTTGATAGAAGTGGAAACAGAGGATTAATGCCTACCGAAACAGGCTGGAAGGACACTGTACTTGTCATGCCCGGCGAGACTGTTAGGGTTATCATGAGTTTCAATGCGCCAAAAGGCCTGTACGTTTTTCACTGCCATAACCTGGAGCACGAAGACAACGGCATGATGGCTAACATGGAGATTATATAACCTTTTGGAAACAACAATTAATTTCTGAACTCAATTATTTAAAACTTTGGATAACTAATTATGGAATCTTTACTAACTCCTGAATGGGCTCCCAACATTCACCCACTGATCGTTCATTTTCCTATTGCGCTATTAGTGACGGCTGCATTGGCTAATTTTGTATCTCTTTTTATTCAAGAAAAATGGTGGGATGAAACAAAGAATACCATCCTTTATGTAGCAGGAGCACTTTTCGCCGGTTTCACCTACTATAGTGGTACATTAGCTGCAGATAGTGTCTTTTTACCTACAGAAGCTCAATCTGTTTTAAGTGAACACGCCGACTGGGCGGAGTATCTTCTATGGTTCTTTGTAATATATGCTCTATTGAGAATCGCCTTTCATTGGTTTGATCTTTTTGAAAAGAATGCCTTTAAGATCATTGCATTCATTACAGTGCTACCGGGATTATTTATGGTATATGAAACGGCTGAGTATGGCGGTAAAATGGTATATGGATATGGAGCGGGAACCGGTCAATTATTACAACAAGAAGAACTAGCCCCATCTGAAGTCACCGAAAGTATTACTGTTCCATCCTCTTTTATTACTAAAGATAATGGAGACTGGACCTGGGAGATCAACTCAAATTCAGTAAGTGACCTAATCACTAATTTTCACTGGGTGAACGGTTCTTTACAGGCATTAAAGCCAACTATAAATTCGAGTGGCAATCCGCTACTACAGCTTCAAGCTTCCGGGCAAGCGAATCTATTTGTTACCCATCAATCATATCAAAACATACAAGTTGATTACTTCCTCAACCTGGATGACTTGGATGGAGAAATAGAACTCATTCATCACCTGCAGGATGCAAATAACTATGATTTTGTTTCACTGAATTCGGATGGGATTATTCGTCAAGGCAGAATCCAAAACGGAGAAACAACCATTTTCGAAGAGGGCACCTATGAAACCGAGGGCCTGTTATTTCTACGTGTAGTGGCAGATGAGACTCACTTTCGTGGATATATTAACAGAGAGATGAAGGTTCACGGCCACGGAGATGCTCCGAAAAGAGGAAGCGTGGGGCTAAAATTACAAGGCCAAGGATCAGTGCTCATATCTAAAATTGAAATGACCCAACTCTAAAAAACTATACCTATGGAATCACTTATAAAAATAGTTACTGTTCTTGTTTTCTTATCAGGAACTGCGATTGCCCAGACAAATCAAAAAGAAACAAACGTTTTAAAAGCACTTGAAAACTTTAAAACCGCCATTGTTGAAAATGATTCTGAGGCTGCATCTAATGTTATGGCTGATGATGTCTTGATACTGGAAGGCAGCGGAATGGAAACGAAGGAAGAATATCTTTCCCATCACTTTCACTCCGATGGTAAATTTCTTAAGGCCATGGATCGTGAGATACTAACTCAAAAAATCAGCATTGAAGGGAATACAGCATGGGTAAGCACGGTTAGCTCCATGAAAGGAACATATTCCGAAAGAGAAATAGACCTGACCTCTCTCGAACTGGCTGTATTAAAAAAGGCAGGTTCGGATTGGAAAATTACTGCTATTCACTGGTCATCCCGATAAGTAACAAACGATTTAACTAAACAGAGCAGAATATGAACCACGAACATCACAATCACGAAGACCATAACCACAATGGTCACCAAAATAAAGAGCATAACCAAGATCAGGAACACAATCAGGATCACGGTGGGCATGAAGGGCACTCCCATCATGAGCATCACAAAATGATGGTTCAGGACTTCAAATTTCGATTTTGGTGGGTGCTTGCACTCACGATTCCGATCATGGCCCTATCACCCATGATCCAGGATTTTCTGGGTGTGGACTGGAGATTCACCGGTGACAGCTGGATTTTAGCTGCGTTATCAACCGTCGTTTACTTCTTTGGCGGATGGCCGTTTCTAACAGGACTGATAGATGAGCTGAAGAAAAAGCAACCGGGTATGATGACGCTTATCGGTCTTGCTATTTCTATCGCCTACCTCTATAGCACCGCTGTGGTCTTTGGCTTTGAAGGAGACCTGCTCTACTGGGAGCTTTCAACTTTGGTCGGGATTATGCTTTTGGGACACTGGATCGAAATGCGTTCTGTGATGAGCGCTTCGACAGCTTTGGAAGAGTTAGCTGCTTTGATACCGGGTGAAGCTCATCGTGTACATGAGGATGGATCAACGGAAGACGTCCCGGTAGAAGAATTAGAACAGGGCGACAAAGTCCTCATCAAGCCGGGTGAGAAAGTGCCAGCCGATGGGATTGTTGTTAAAGGGGAATCGAGCGTGAATGAAGCCATGCTCACCGGAGAATCCAAGCCGGTTAGTAAACAAAAAGATGATGAGGTAATTGGCGGTTCTGTAAATGAAAAAGGCTCTCTTACTATACAAATTTCTAAAACCGGGGACGATTCATTCTTATCTCAGGTTATTAACCTGGTAAGAGAAGCTCAGGAAAGTAAGTCTCGTACACAGGATTTAGCCAATCGGGCTGCTTTTTGGTTGACCATCGTTGCTATTACAGCCGGCCTGATAACCTTTGGAGCCTGGATCTTTTTTACGGGACAAAGCTTTGACTTTGCGATGAACCGAACCGTAGCGGTCATGGTGATTACCTGTCCACACGCGTTAGGTCTGGCCATTCCATTGGTGGTTTCCCGCTCAACCAGTATTGCTGCGACCAATGGATTTCTTATACGCAATCGGTCTGCTTTTGAGCAGGCAAGAAACTTGGATTCCATTATCTTCGATAAAACCGGTACGCTAACCGAAGGAACCTTTACGGTAACCAATATTCTGAATTTTGGGGATGATCACTCCGATGAAGAGATACTTAAATATGCAGCTTCGCTGGAGAAAAACTCTGAACATCCACTTGCAAAAGGAATCCTCGAAAAAGCCGGCGAAACCTGGGAGCCGGATGAGTTTAATTCCATTACCGGAAAGGGAATTGAAGGCAAGGTAAATGGAAAGTCGGTGAAAGTAGTAAGCCCCGGATATATTCGGGACCAGGAAATGGAATACCCAACAGCTGAAGTTGAAAAAGTATCATCCCAGGGAAAAACGGTGGTTTTTGTGATCATTGGAGATCAATTGACCGGAGCCATTGCTTTGGGAGATCAAATTCGAGAGTCGTCTAAGAATGCGATTGATGCATTACACAAGATGGGGATTGAGTGCATTATGCTGACGGGCGATAATCAACAAACGGCCGATTATGTAGCTGGAGAACTAGGCATTGATCAGGTGTTTGCTGAAGTACTTCCGGATGAAAAAGCCGATAAGGTGAAGGAGGTTCAGGGGCAAGGAAAACTTGTGGCCATGACCGGAGACGGCGTCAACGATGCCCCCGCTTTAGCTCAGGCTGATGTTGGAATTGCTATCGGAGCCGGGTCAGATGTGGCTGTTGAGACCGGCGATATCGTACTGGTAAAAGATAACCCTGAAGATGTGACGGCACTTATTAAGCTCTCAAAATCTACCTACACAAAAATGGTCCAAAATCTGTGGTGGGCTTCTGGATATAATATCGGTGCCATTCCTCTTGCTGCCGGCGTCCTGTTTGCTTGGGGCATTATATTAAGTCCTGCAGTGGGAGCCATTCTGATGTCGCTAAGTACCGTCATTGTAGCTATCAATGCACGGTTATTGAAGCTCGAAAATTGAAGGATATAAAATGGAAACTAAGTTTTTCAAAAGATGGGTTCAAAACTGCGAATCTAACTTTAATATTTTCAGATCACTGAATAGTACATAAAACCAATAGAATAGAGGAGATACTATGGGAAAACTAAACATCAAGAAATTAGGAATAGCGGTTGGCGCAACAGGCGTGATTCTTTATCTGGGCTGTGCCTTGTTGATGATCGTGCTTGGCCAGCAAGGAACTATTTCCTTTTTTAACGCCCTCTTACACGGTTTTGATACGTCATCAATCATTCGAATGGATATTCCTTTGTGGGAATCACTTCTTGGAATTATTCTGACCTTCATTATAGGCTGGATATCTGGGGCAATAATCGCTGCCATATATAATGTTAGTCTAAACGATTCTGAGAATTGAACGTGATTAGTGAACCTACCAAAAAAGTTATTTTTTGGGCTTTTATCCTTAATACTATTTGGGAATTTGTTCAATGTGGCTTTCTATATGGCATGTGGGACTGGCCTTTTCTCAAGGCTACAGTTTGGATGTGGGGAGCTGTTTTAGGGGATATCATCATTGTATTAGGGCTATGGAGAGCCACCTCAATGCTGACTTCGTCCGTGCATCTGGAACCTCGTCTTGGTCGCAAAGGATATATTGTGCTTTTCGGCTTAAGCTTTGCAGCAAGTATTTTTCTTGAATGGGTTGCTATTTTTCTTAGCCTTTGGGAATATACATCTGCGATGCCAGAGCTAACTATTTTTTCTTATGAGGTTGGCTTATCGCCGATTGTTCAAATTACTGTTCTTCCCGCTCTGAGCATTTACCTTGCTTCAAAGCGAACTAAAATTTCACGTGTATAAAACATAAACAAGCTTCTAAAACTTATGGGCAATAACTACCTAAGGTTCAGTTTTTAAGTTTAACTGCAAAATTTGATATCTTTAAAACATAATTATGTAAGATGTTTTGTAGCTGATAGTCTATTATTAGTATTCACAAAATTTTAGCTTTGCTTAAAAAAATCCACAAAACAAAGATTTATAAAATCTCAGCACGACTTCTGCTGATCATATTTGCTATGCACGTGTTAAGTGTGCACAGTCTGGCAGAGTCATTGGTGTATTGTTTTGAAGATAATGGCGATGTAAATGTTGAATCAAAGGCAGAGCTTGGAATTTTCTTTAATAGTGAAGCCGAAGTCCACGAAAATGATGGTCATAATCACGAACAGGAAACGGTTTTTCACCAAGATAATGACCACCATCGGGATGTTCCTATTTCTTTACTCTGTGCCAAGGAAGACAAGCTAAATCGCTTTGACCAGCAAAAAACAGTCGCTGATCTTAAACGAGCTGTTTTGCAAAAAAGCGAAATCACTCCTGTCTCCCGTTCGGTTCAACAAACCATTTTCTTACCGCCGGTTATAGAAAATTCTATCACCACCAATCTACAGACCGTAGTACTTCTGAATTAGGCCATACAGCCCCTCCTATACCTAATTCACATTGAAAATGCCCTTCATATTCACAGGATCATAGTATCCAGTGCGCATTTCTCATAAATCTACAACAGCTAAAAAGCTGAATACTACATGTCAAAATATATCAAAACGATGCTGCTCATCGGCACGCTCGTGCTTGCTGCCGGTTGCGCCAGCGAACGAACGGTACTTCAAGCACCATCTGAAAGCACGC
Source organism: Gracilimonas sp. (assembly GCF_017641085.1). NCBI lineage: Bacteria > Pseudomonadati > Balneolota > Balneolia > Balneolales > Balneolaceae > Gracilimonas > Gracilimonas sp. Next base: position 366,109 of record NZ_JAEPPI010000003.1, read on the forward strand.
TTATAGAACATGAATCCGAGGACTATTCTTCTCAGATTCTAAACAGAAATTTAAACTCTTCGGCCAATTCGATTGCCATTGGCGACACGCTGAGCTATCGAACGGCACTGGCTAAAACGCTCCTCGAAAACCCCGGTCTGCAAAGTTATGCCTGGCAAGTTCGGGTTAAGGAAGCCGAGCGCATTCAAGCTGCTTTGTTGCCCAATCCGGAATTGGAAGCCGAAATGGAAAACTTTGGAGGAACCGGCCCTTTTGAAGGCTATGATTCCAGGGAAACCACGATAAGGCTCAGCCAAAAAGTTCTCTTAGGGGCTGATCGGATGAAACGGAAACGACTGGCCGGTTTAACTACTGAGCTCGCCGAGTGGGATTACGAAACCCAGCGTTTAAATACGCTCACCGGACTCACACAAGCTTATACGTCCGCTTTGGAAGCCCAACTGCAATGGGAGCAACAAAAAGAGTTATTAGATGTTGCCCGACAATTTTATGAAAGCGTGTCGGCACAAGTCGAAGCCGGGAAAGTTTCAAAACTGGAGCAGACCAAAGCCCAGGTTGAACTCTCTCGTGCACGCATAGATCTGGAAAACAGGCGCAATGCGATGCAATCCGCTTTTACCACACTGGCCTCATTTTGGGGAAGTGATCAGGTTTCGTTTATGGCACTGTCAGGCGAATTAGAGATGCCGGATTCTATTCCAGACTACCAATACGTGGCCGAATTTATAGAGCGAAACCCAGATGTTGCTCGCTGGACTACCGAGATTCAGCAACGGGAAGCTTCCCTTTCGTATGAGCGATCCAAAGCCATTCCTGATATAAAAATCAGCGGCGGGTATCGCTGGATGGAAGATCTTGGAGCCGAAGCTGCTTTAGTAGGTGTCTCCATACCTCTTCCATTTTTTGACCGCAACCAAGGGAATGTAAAGGCGGCTCGTTATGAGCTCAACCGTGCGGAAACGGTGCGGGAGTCTGCCAGAATTGAGGTGCAAAAAGCCCTTCAAAATAGCTATAACAAGTTACAGGCTGCTTTATATGAGGCCGAGCAACTTCAAGCTGAAGTCTTACCCGGAGCCCAAACAGCCTATGAAGCTGCCCAAATCGGCTACCGGCAGGGAAAGTTTGATTTCCTGGAAGTTCTGGATGCCCAGCGAACTTTATTTACCAGCCGGACCCGCTACGTACAAGCGCTGGCTGAACTGAACCGTGCCATTGCACATGTAGAGCGACTGATAGGCACGCCCTTGAATGAAATTTCTACCAACTAATTATTTGAACCCCATGAAACAGAGATTAAAAACAATGAAGATCATTAACGTATTACTCCCGGTGTGGATGTTGCTTTTGAGTGGAGTCGTCATAAGCGGCTGTAGTTCTCAAAATGAATCCACTCCACAAACCGAAAACCATGCTACCGCTTCTGAACACGGCTCAGACGAAGCCCAACATACGGAGGCAGAAGGCGAGCGATCGGCAGAAGAAGGTGAACATTCAGGTGAAGTCCATTTATCACAGGAGCAATTAGCTTCTCTAAACATCAACGTAGATACCCTGAAAGCCGGAAGTGCAAGCTCCGTAATTCAACGGCCTGCCAGTGTGATGTACGATATGGATCGCATTGCAAAAGTGGGTCCGCGTATTGAGGCCAAAGTGGTTAAAGTGCTTAAAGATTTGGGGGATTACGTGGAAGAAGGCGAGCCCATTGCACAAATGAGCAGCGTTGGACTTGGCAAGATCAAAGCCGATTACATTCGTCTCAGAGCGGCCATGAAGAAGGAGGAAGCCCACTTTAAGCGTGAGCAAAATTTGTATGAACAGGATATCTCCAGTCAGGCTGAGCTGTTGCAGGCCGAATTGGAATATGAACAAGCGAAAGCAGAGCTTGATGCCGCCTCTGAAGCGTTGCGTTTATACGGATTATCCCATAATGATATCCAAAATATTAAGGCCGGAAGTGAGATTCCGCTTTCTTATTTCTACCTGAGCAGTCCCTTGAGTGGTACCATTCAGGAGCGAGACCTTTCTCCCGGACAGACTATAAGCCCCAGTGAAACGCCGGTTCATGTAGCCGACTTGTCTAAGGTTTGGGTGATGATAGACGGATATGAGCAAGATATTCGCTATCTGGAAACCGGACAGGGTGTTGAGCTTTCCATACGAAGCACTCCTGGAACCACCTTTGAGGGAACGACCGACTGGATCTCGTACGAGCTCGAAAAAGAAACTCGAACCATGCCCGTACGTGCGCTTTTTGATAATCCTGAAGGCCAGCTCCGTGCCGGTATGTTTGGCACCGCTCGCATTTACACCAATTCAAAGGAAACCGCTGCCCTCATTCCTGTGGACGCCGTTCAGCAAATCGAAGGCACTGACCGTGTATTTGTGCCTGGTGAAGAGCCCGGAAGTTTCCGTCCGGTTGTCGTTACACTTGGAAATGAACGAGACGGTTTTGTTGAGGTGATCTCTGGCTTAGATCCGGGACAAACAGCTGTTGTTTCCGGGGCTTTTGACCTGAAATCAGCTCTTACCGCCGCAACCCGGAGTGCAGATCATGGCCACTAATGCAGATCGGCTCAACAAAATTATCACCCTGAATATTTGACCTATGCTTGAACAAATAATTGATAAAGTATTAAAGAACCGGCTAACCATCTTTATTTTGGTAGCCGCGGTAGCGCTCTATGGCTACTTTTCATTTCGGGATGTACCCATAGATTCCTTTCCCGACGTATCACCCACACTCGTGCAGGTGTTTACTTCCAGTCCGGGTCTTTCTCCGGTAGATGTGGAAACTCAAATAAGTTATCCCATTGAGATCTCCATGTATGGTTTGCCGAAACTGGACCGGGTGCAAAGCACCTCCATTTTCGGGCTTTCCAGAGTGAATATTTACTTTGAGGAAGGAACTGATATTTACTTTGCCCGGCGACTGGTCAACGAACGACTGTCGCAGGCCAAAAACGAGATACCGGACGGACTTGGTGAACCCCAACTTGGCCCTATCACCACCGGCCTTGGAACGGTGTTGATGTATGAGGTCAAGAATAAAGAAGGCTACGATCACTCCCTGATGGATATCCGTACCGCTCAGGACTGGATCGTAAAACCGCAACTGCGAACAGTGCCCGGCGTAACCGGCGTGCTGTCGATTGGCGGGGATGTTCGTCAATTCCAGGTCAAAACCGATATGAATGCCCTGGTTTCCCGAGGACTTACCCTTGAAGATCTCGAAGGTGCCCTCAATAAAAACAACCGCACGGTAGGCGCTTCTTTTCTGGAACGCGGAGGAGAAGAATATCTGGTGCGCGGTTATGGCTGGATTCAACCCGACGAAGAAGGTCTCAATGACCTTGAGAATATAATCGTATCCAATGAAAACGGCACTCCGGTGTATGTGAAAGATGTAGCTGAAGTGGCATTTGGCTCGGAAATCAAGCGGGGAACACTGGTTGCTAACGGGGAAGAATCGGTGGGCGGTTTTGTGTTGAAACTCATCGGAACCAACACGCAGGACTTGCTGGCCGAAATGGATAACAAAGTGGATGCCATTAATAGCGCCCTCCCCGAAGGGATGGTCATGGAAACCTTTTATTCTCAAGGTGAACTCGTAGAAAAAGCCGTGGGTACAGTTACCAATGCCCTCTACATCGGGGCCATTCTGGTGCTCATCGTGCTGTACTTTTTTATGGGTGATATCCGATCCACACTGATTATTATTTCCACAGTCCCCATTGCTTTTCTGATTGCATTCATTGGCATGAAATGGCTGGGAATATCGGCTAACCTGATGAGTCTCGGTGGGCTGGCGATCAGCATCGGGATGATCGGTGATAGTGCCACGGTAATTGTGGAAAACACGTACAGGCTGCTTGAGGAGCGAAAAGAAGGAAATGTGTCCCTAACACGGATTGTGAGTGAAGCCGCGCGTGAAGTCATTCGACCGGTCTTTTTCGCTACCAGCATTATCATCATTGTATTTCTGCCACTCTTCTCGCTTGAAGGTGTGGAAGGAAAGATGTTCAAACCGCTGGCTTATACCATTACCTTTGCGCTGTTCGGAGCCATCTTTTTAGCGCTGACGTACATTCCTATTATCTCCAGCTTCATCCTTCCCGAAAAAGGCATGGACAAGGAACCCTGGTTGGTACGTACGCTCAAAAAATGGAGTGAACCGTTGATCGAGAAGACCTCCAAATATCCTAAAATGGTATTTGGTGCCGCTCTTGTTCTCTTTGCCGGAAGCATGGCCATCTTTCCGTTTTTAGGAACCGAGTTTCAGCCCACTTTACGAGAAGGTACCTACGCCGTTCGTTCGGTATTACCACCGGGGGCCAATCTTCCAACCACTACCGAATACTCCAAGCGGCTTCAGGAATCGATGCTAACCTTTCCTGAAGTAGAAAGCGTCTATTCGCGTGTTGGTCGTGCTGAAGTTGGTGGAGATCCTGAGCCGGTGAACGTGGTCTTCAACGTGGTGAATTTGAAACCGTTGGACGCATGGGAATGGGGACGTGATTACGAAGAACTTCAGACCGCGATGGCAGAAAAACTATCCGAGGATCTACCCGGCGTTTCTTCCAATTTCTCCCAACCTATTCAGCTTCGTACTGATGAGCTGCTAAGCGGCGTTCGGGCCCAAGTGGTTGTGAGTTTATATGGCGATGACCTGGATGTGCTGGCTGAAAAAGCAGGTGAAATCCAGGCCATTGCTGAAGGTGTGGAAGGAGCCGTTGATGTCCGCGCCCAGCAACAAGGCGGCAAACCGCAAATCCTGGTTCGTCCGGATCGTGAGCAGTTGGCCCGGCTGGGAATTAGCATGGATGACTTCCTTAACACCGTAGAAACCGGGATCGGTGGATCGGTATCCGGGCAAGTCTTCGAAGGCATCCGACGCTTCGATATCTTTGTTCGCCTACAGGAATCTCAGCGAACCCACATTGACCAGGTTCGCGATCTACCCATCCGTACGGCTAAAGGAGCATTGGTTCCGCTGTCACAAATAGCCGATGTGGAAGTCTTTACCGGACCAAAGCAGATCTCCCGAAATAAAGCCAGTCGCCGAACCTATGTACAGCTTAACGTGAGAGGACGAGACATGGGAAGCGTAGTCAGTGAAATTCAGCAAAAGGTGGCTGAGCAGGTCGAACTACCGGCAGGATATTTCACCGAATACGGCGGACAGTTTGAAAATCAACAGCGGGCGATGGCGCGGTTGTATGTAGTGGTTCCCATTACGCTGGGACTCATTTTTTTCATGCTGTTTTCCACCTTCAGTAGCTGGAAATACGCTGTGCTCATCTTCCTGAATATACCCTTTGCCACTATCGGTGGTATTGTAGCGCTTTGGGTGTCCGGTCTCTACTTGTCCGTGCCGGCAGCCGTGGGTTTTATCGCCATCTTTGGTATCGCGGTACTCAATGGCGTGGTGCTGGTTTCCTACATCAACCAACTTCGGGAGGAAGGACTTGAAACCCACAAGGCAGTTGTTAAAGCCGCCTTGTTACGGCTACGCCCTGTACTCATGACGGCCTTAACCACCGGTCTCGGACTGATTCCGTTGCTACTGGCAAACGATATCGGCTCGAATGTGCAACGTCCTCTGGCAGCCGTGGTAGTTGGTGGTCTGGTAACATCGACTCTGCTTACACTGGTGGTATTACCCACTATCTACAAGTGGTTTGCTGAACCGGTAGAACACGTTGAACTGTAATTTTAAACCAACTTAAACCTCCAGGGTTTTTAAAACCCTGGAGGTTTCATACAAAAAGAAAAATATTATGAAAGAGATAAAAGCATTTATTCGAACCAACATGATTGATTACGTTATTGATGGACTTGAAGCCTTATCCGAACCACCCGGTATAACCTTATCGGATGTCAGGGGTTGGGGGCACGTTAAAGCCGAAGATGAAGCACGGCTCACCAACCGTATAAAACTGGAAACCGTTGTTCCCGATGAACGGGTTGCTGAAATTATTGATACGATCATCCAAAAAGGAAAAACAGGTAATTCGGGTGATGGTAAAATCTTTATATCCGAAGTAGATAAAGCGGTCAGAATACGCACCGGGGAAATCGACGAAGAAGTGATTAGATAGGCTAAGAGTACATCACTTTATACCCCGGGATTGCTGTCATTTGACCGTGGCAGTAGTCATCTGAAATTATATTCGTGATAACAATGAATTGCGATTTGAAATACACCGCTTAATTGTTGTTACAACAGCAACTTTTTAAACATAACTATGACCATGGAAGAACAAATTTTTCGTATAAAAAATATGGTGTGTGAACATTGCGGAGAAGTACTGGAGAGTAAATTAAATGAAGCTGGTTTTGTAGTAGAATCAATGAGGTTGGGTGCTATAAAGCTCCAAGAACCGGTGAACCGGCAACAGTTTATCAAACTAACAAATATTGTTCATCAAAATGGATTTGAAATCATAAGTGATAAAAGCAGTCAGTTGGTGGAACAAATCAAACATCTGATTATAGATGTTATTCATGGCCGGAATAAACTGGAGGGTAATCTGTCGGAGTATATAGTGGAGAACATTCACAAAGACTATCAACATCTTAGCAGACTGTTTTCCAGTGTAGAGGGAAAATCTATAGAACGATACTTTATTTTACAGAAGATTGAGCGATCTAAAGAATTGATTGTTTATGGAGAGCAAAATTTAAGTGAGATTGCTTTCGAGCTTGGTTATAGCAGCCAACAGCACTTTTCGCGACAGTTTAAAAAAGAGACGGGACTAGCGCCATCGCACTTCAAAGAAATTAAAGAACAAAAAAGAACTTCCATTGATCGCTTGTAACATAAAATTGCATATAGATATCATACATCTGCAAGATTTCTTTGGCGGAAATAGATAGTATGGGTCAAATATTGGTATAAGAAAATATCATTACTGATTAAAAAGGGAGCAATAAATTCTATGGAAATAATTAAAATCGAACTTGGAAAATTATTGAAAAGTGTTTCTGACTCAAGAGATTTTTGCATTGACCGGCTGTTAGGCAGCCTAAAAAAACGGGAAGGAATTTTAAACATAAAAAAAAGTGAATCAGTTACAGATAAGCCTCAACTCACCATTTCTTTTGATCCAGAAATTATTAGTGAACATCAGGTAAAAAGGATGGCCCGGGAAACTGCCAATTCGCTCGATCAAACCTTTGGCCACTTTCAAATTAGATTAAAAGAATTCACAGATTCCGAAAAACTTAAGGCTGCTACTTCTGTTCTGAAAAATATGAAAGGAGTTATGAATGTTTTGATCGTACCAACCGGCAGCCTGATTGTTGAATTCAATAAATATATTACCCAAGAGTCTATTCTAAATGAGATAATTAAGAACTTAAATGTACTAAGCTAAATTTAATGAGTGGGTACTTTTGTGAACAAAAGGCACAATTATCATGGACTATGAAATACTTTCAAAAAAACAAATAAAAGAAATCTACAGTGATTGGGCGGACCGATACGATCTTTCACTTTGGTTGTTCAACCTGATTGGTTTTCAGTATCAGTTTTACAGAAGAGAAGCTATTAAAGGATTATCGCTAAAACTGGGAGATACTGTTATTGACTTGGGATGTGGTACAGGACTAAATTTTTCCATACTCCAGCGAATGGTTGGATACAAAGGCACGATCATTGGAGTTGACTTATCGGAATCGATGTTAGATAAAGCACAGAAACGGGTAAGACGACACAGTTGGAAAAATGTGCAACTGGTCGAGTCAGATATGGCTGATTTTGCTATTCCAGAACATACGGATGCTGTGCTTTCTACTGCTGCATTGACTATGTCGCCAAAATATGATCAAATCATACAGTACGTTGCTGATGAATTAAAACCGGGCAAACGGATGTCTATTTTTGAATTCAAAAAACCGGAAAAGTGGCCTGAATGGTTAGTAGATGTCACTCTTTCATTCCTGAAAACCTATGGAGTACGAAAGGCTCACACGAAAAGAACTCCATGGAAATCTATGGAACAGCATTTTCAGCAATCAGAAATGAAGGAGTATTACTTCGGAGCTGTTTATGTTTGTTCCGGAACAGCTTGAATATAAAAGCTTTATCTATTACCCTCGCCTCTTTAGTCCCCAAAATTTAATTAAGGCGTACCCAAATAGCATTCCACCCAGATGTGCAAAATTGGCCACTCCGGCCTGTGTGCCTAATACTCCGTTCATTAGCTCAATGCCTCCAAATATGGCTACAAAATATTTAGCTTTAATGGGTATAGGAGGAATAAGAAGAACGATATAACGATTTGGAAACATCATGCCAAAGGCAAGCAAAATTCCATAAACCGCCCCCGATGCGCCAACAGTAGGAACGTTGGCATTTACAAATATCAATTGAATAATTGCAGCCCCAATTCCTGTTATAAAATAATAGATAGTAAATCGCTTAGAACCCCAATAGTTTTCAATAGCTTGACCAAACATCCATAGTGCAAAGAGATTGAAAAAGATGTGTGCAAACCCAGCGTGCAGGAAGAGATAGCTCACCGGCTGCCATATTTCAAACTTTCCGGAATCGAGAGGCCAAAGTGCCCCCAATTGGTATAGAAAGTTACCTAAACCCGGAATATTCAACCCTATGAAAACCAACGCGTTTATGATAAGTAAGTTTTTAACCGCGGTTGGGAATACAGAAAATTGTGAGTTTGGTTGATATTGATCGTTTTGATAATTCAAAGTTGAAGTCTTTACTGTTAACTTTTTCTTGTAAATCTTAAACCTGTGGTAGTCTCTTTAAGTTTCGTGAAGTCAGCTTAACAGCAAAATCCTGCACAAGTACCACATAAATCTGCAAGACTCAACAGAGGTAGTATTGTACATTATGGTAAATAATTAGCAACAGTACAGGAATGATCGAAAACTATTATGATCGAAGTTAGTGAACTTAGTGATTCGTCAGTTTTGGTTTTGAATATTTCAGGAAAATTGACAAAGCAGGATCTTGATGAACTTATTCCCATGTTAAAAAATCATATTTCTCAATCTGACGATCCTCACCTTTATATTAGTATGCAGGGCTTTAAAGGGTGGGAAAGTGTAGCCGCAGCCTGGAAAGATTTAAATCTTGATGCGGACTACATTGGATATTTCGACCGAATTGCTATTGTTGGTGAAAAGAAATGGCAGGAATGGGGAACACAATTGGTCGATGCAATAAGCAAAGAAGAACTTAAATACTTTTATACAGAAGAAGCCGACAAGGGATGGTAGTGGATTAACAATACACACGAATAAAGTACCTATGCAAAATTATGTGAATAGTACATAAGAATGCACCGTTACAGCTATTCACAAGCTGGATTAGGTTGAATCCTGGTTCAGCTTTTTTAACTCAAATTAGGACATTATGGAAAAACTTAAACTTGATTTACCTGTTTTATTGCCTGAAATACCTGATTTAAAAGATCAATGTGTGTCCAGGTTAACCGGAACCTTAGAGGGGCGGGAAGGTATTTTTCGGGTGCATGTCAAAAGCGAAGAAAATCCGCCCCAGCTTTGCATTCATTTTGATCCTGATGTCATTACACTGCATCGAATAAAAAGTATTGCCGAACAGACCGGGGCTCAACTGCACGATAAATTCGGTCACTTGTTGGTTGAAGTAGTTGGAAACAGACATGCCCGTCATGCCCGAAGCATTACCCGTATGCTAAATGAATTGGAGGGTGTAGTTGATGCCTTTGCCGGGTCCAGCGGATGGATTCGAATGGAATTCGACAAAAGCAAGACTACAATTAAAGATTTGATAATTTCTCTTCAAGATATGGGGCTCAGCATTAAGCCCGCATCACTCAAACACCGAAATGAAGAGGGTGAAACTCTTCTTAAGAAGGAATCTAAGTCATTGGATAGAAGCCAAAAAATGAACAATGATATAGAAAAACCACCTGCCAAAAATGAAGAGAATCATGAGGAAAGTGAGGCTAAACATGAAGATGATAGCCATGAGCATGATCAAGACCATGCTCATGAAGACGAAGAGTCGCACGATCATACCCACGCCCACGGCGGCATCTTCGGCGAAAAAACCGAGCTGATCTTTTCGCTGACATGCGGTGGGCTGCTTGCCACAGGTTTCGGCCTCTCTTATGTGAGCGCTATTCCCGGCTGGGTATCGCTGGTACTGTATGTGGGAGCTTACTTCTTTGGCGGATACTACATCGTTCAGGAAGCCTGGACCGAGATAAGGGCAGGCAACTTTCAGATCGATTTCCTGATGCTGGTTGCCGCGATTGGAGCTGCAATCCTTGGGGAGTGGGCTGAGGGGGCGCTTCTGCTTTTCTTGTTCAGCCTTGGACATTCCCTGGAACACTATGCTATGGGTCGGGCACGAGATGCCATCAAAGGGCTTTCTGACCTTGCGCCAAAAACCGCTCTGCGAAAAAAAGATGGAACCACCGAAGAGGTACCTGTTGAGGAGTTGCAGGTTGGAGATGTTATTGTGATCAAACCGAACAGTAAAATTTCCGCCGACGGGGTAGTTATCAATGGCGAGAGCAGCGTCAACCAGGCACCCATCACCGGCGAAAGCGTGCCCGTAGACAAGATGGAATATGACGATCCTGAATCCATCGATGAAGATGCAGATTCTATTGACGATAAGCACCGCGTGTTTGCCGGCACCATCAATGGAAATGGAAGTCTGGAGGTAAAGGTGACAAAACTTTCCAAAGATTCCACACTTTCTCGCCTGATCAAGCTGGTTAACGAAGCCGAAGCTCAGAAGTCGCCGACCCAACAGTTCACCGACAAATTTGAAAAGTATTTTGTACCGTCCGTGTTAGTATTAGTGGTGATATTGAATTTTGCTTTTCTGGTTATAGATGAATCTTTTTCAGCAAGTTTTTATCGGGCCATGGCGGTTCTTGTGGCAGCAAGTCCCTGTGCACTGGCTATTTCTACGCCCAGCGCAGTGCTTAGCGGTGTAGGACGAGCCGCAAGAGGTGGAGTTCTGATAAAAGGCGGTCGCCCCCTTGAAAACCTTGGAATATTAAAGGCGTTAGCTTTTGATAAAACCGGAACCCTCACAGAAGGCGAGCCCAGACTTACTGATGTGATCACCTTTGGTGATACGGAGGAAAACGAGTTGTTAAAAGTAGCTGTAGCTGTAGAAAGTTTAAGTGATCACCCCCTCGCTGATGCCGTGGTGCGTGATGGAAAAGAGAAGTTAGGGGAAACTGATTTTCCCGAAGCCGAAGATCTTGAATCCATTACAGGGCGGGGAGTAAAAGCAACGATTAAAGATATAACAGTGTATATCGGGAATGCGGAGCTATTTGAAGAGGCCGATGGCATTAAACTCTCTGAAGACCTTAAACGAAGTGTAGAAGAATTGGAAGGAGAAGGGAAAACGACTATGATTGTTCGTCATGGTGATCGATATCTTGGTATGCTTGGGCTGATGGATACCCCACGAGAGGATGCCAAGGAGGTTATTCAAAAACTGCGGGACATGGGCTTGACACACCTGATCATGCTTACGGGCGACAATCAGCGGGTGGCCGATGCTGTTGCTAAAGAGATCGGTATCGACGACCCAAAAGGTAATTTACTGCCTGAAGACAAGGTGGAAGCTGTCAAAAAGCTTCGTGAAGAGGAAGGCGACGTAGCGATGGTAGGCGATGGCGTCAACGATGCTCCGGCCATGGCCAACAGCACAGTGGGCATTGCTATGGGAGCAGCCGGATCAGATGTGGCCCTTGAAACAGCCGATGTAGCTTTAATGGCCGACAAGATTTCCGTTCTTCCGTTTGCTATCGGACTGAGCCGCAAAACCAAATCGATCATCAAGCAGAACCTGTGGATCAGCCTGGGTATGGTGGCTCTGCTTGTGCCAGCTACGATTTTTGGCCTGAGCATGGGTTGGGCAGTCATCGGCCACGAAGGGTCAACAGTAATTGTTGTTTTCAATGCATTGCGGCTGCTGGCGTATAAATCCTAAGAAAGTTTATTTTAATTATACGCCACTCCAAACCCGTGACATTTATGAAATGGACATTCGAAAATCATGAAATGGATTTAAAAAATTTAAATCCACAGGTAAGAAAGAAAGCCCTGGAAATTGCCAACCGTTTGATGGAGGAGGGCGATTATACCAAAGGAGAGGCTATCAAACAGGCGATAAAAGAAGCCCGGGAATGGTTTTTGGATATACAAGGATAAATATAAAATTCCATTTCTATCTTTATGTTTAAACCGCCTGAGCTCAAGAAATAACAGACTACGAGTAATTAACTGATATAGGTGCAAAATGAACGCATGGCTATGGGCTGGAGTATTGATTATAGCAGCCTGGGCTGCTCACTGGGGTGCTGATAAACTGCTGCTGCCTCTAAAGTTGTTACGTAAACAGTGGGGACTAACCGCTTCTGCCGGAGCTGCTTTTTTAGCCATCGTTACCGCAAGTCCCGAAGTGGCCATAAACATTACCAGTGCAGCGCGGGGTGTTTCGGATATTGGCCTGGGTAATTTGCTGGGATCCAACATTATTTCTATTCCTTTAATCACTACGATTGCTTATCTGGCATCCCGCAGGCAGTTTAAAAACAACCAACAGCATCAGAAACATTTGGAAGAGAATACGTTGGCGCTGAACAAACGCTCGGTGATTGTGCTCTCGTTGCCATACTTGGGTATTATTGCGCTGGTGGCCGTGCTGACCCTACCTGAAGGCTGGCGCGGACTCCAACCGGTAGACGGCTGGATTATGTTAGGAGCATACGCCGCCTTTTTGGCTCATGCAATCATAAGGGGCCGTAAAGAAGGAAAAAAGGTAAGTTGGGATAAAAAGGACATTGTACTTTCTGTGGCCGGGGCAGCAACCATTACCGTCGGCGCTTTTTTTATCGTTAAGGCAACGGAAAACATTGTTTCAGCACTGGGTATTTCTCAGATCATCGGAGGATTATTTATTACGGGAACGATGGTTACGCTTCCCGAAATTTTTAAGACCTGGAGCGTTGTAAAAGGCGGGGAAGTAACCGCAGGCACTACCAGCGTGATTGCCGATAATGCTATTACCATGAGCGTGGCCTTTTTCCCGCTGGCTCTTGTAAATACCCCGGTGGAGGACTTTCAGCTATACTGGGTAAATCTGGCATTTGTCGGTCTTATGCCCCTGCTTTATTCGGTCTTCGTCCATCAAAGCAAATCGCAGCACGGTTTTAGCAGTTGGCAGATTCTTGTGTTTGACACTGCTTATATCTTGTACATTTTAACCATGCTGTTTGTAGTACTGGATCTTTTTTAATCAGATTGGGCCGTTTTGAGATTCGCCGGTTCCGGTAACAGGCGCCGATTAAACAATAATAGCAGAATGATAGAAGTGCTTATAAACACGTCTGCCATATTGAAAATATATGGGAATACCGGATCACCGTTAAAAGAATAGGTAAAGTACAGAAAGTCATTTACGCGGCCCTGCAGGATATGTCCGTAGCCTTCTATTTTTGCCATAATCAGCCGGTCGATGATATTCCCCAGTGCTCCGCCCAGTATAAGTCCCATACAGAAAAGGTATCCTTTGGTTGCCTGGCTCAAATTCCTTGCTATGTAAATAAAAATACCGGCGACCGCCACAATGGAAATCAGGCTGATAGCCCAGGTGGGAAACCAGTCTATACCCAGGGCCATGCCGGGGTTTTGGGTATAGGCAAAGACCAGCCATCCGGGAATGACTTCCAGGTTCTGCAGGGACGGGGACGTACGAACCAGCTGTTTGGTGAGCTGATCGATGAGCGCTGCCAGCAGGGCCGGCGCAAGCAAGAACCACAATTTCTTTCTGTTCATAAGGGCTGATATTACAAATACATTGGAGTTAGAAGAATTTCCGGTACAACGATTGTATCGTTATGTTGTTTTAAATAATATATAACTATATATTTATATAAATATAACTAATCAACCTTTTTTATGCCTGCCATAACAGCTGAACTCGGTACCGAATTAAAATCGAAACTTTTCCGCGGCTTCTCCGACGGCTCTCGCCTTTCCATACTTGAGATTTTGCTGGAAGGAAATACCACCGTGGGTGAAATCGTGGAACGGACCGGGCTGAGCCAGCCGAACGTGTCCAGCCATCTGCGCTGCCTCAGCGAGTGCGGACTGGCCCTAAGCCGCAGGGACGGCCGCCATATCTATTACCGGGCCAGCGATTCCCGCGTGCACAAAATCATACAGCTTGCTGAAGAACTGCTGGCCGACAGCGCCAAAGGCGTATACGAATGCACCCGGTACGAATAGCAGAGCCGCCCTATGTTACCTATTAAAACTTGCACAAAGATCCCATGAAGAAAGAAAACAAACTGACTCCCCGAACAACTTCCCAACAGAAAGAAAAAGCCCGATTCCGTGTTTCCAATATTGACTGTGAGCACGATGCAGCACAGCTGCGGCGCCAGCTGGAAGAAACCGAGGGCCTGGCGGGGCTGGATATCCTTCCCAAGTCTGCCCGGGTCACTATTGATTACGATCCCGATCTTCTCAGCCCGAAAGAGCTCGAAAAACTGTTGGATGAGGCCGGGTTTCCGGTACAGGAAGACGGCATGCCTGAGCAGCCCAAACCGTGGAAAAACCCCAAGGTAGTCACCTCGGTTTTGTCCGGACTGCTGCTTCTGGCGGGCTGGCTGCTGGGCTTTGCGGGTATCCCGGAGGCGGTGTCAACCGGCATCTACTGGGTAGCCATACTCACCGGCGGATACTATTTCGGAAGGGAGGCCCTGGAGGATCTCTGGTTTGAGAAATCCATCGGCATTGAGCTGCTGATGAGCATCGCGGCGGTGGTTGCCGCGGTGATGGGCCAGCCCGCAGAGGGTGCCATGCTGGTGTTTCTATATTCCATCTCGGAGGCCGCCGAGGGCTATACCGAGGAGAAAACGCGTTCTGCGGTCAAAGCGCTTATGGACCTTGCCCCGAAAACCGCCCTCATTTTGCGCGACGGCCACGAAGAAGAAATACCTGTGGAAGAAGTCCGGGTTGGAGACCTTTTTCTGGTCAAGCCGGGACAGTCGGTGCCCACCGACGGGGTCATCCGGGAAGGAGCCTCCAGCCTGAACGAAGCCCCGGTAACCGGAGAAAGTACGCCGGTGGATAAATCCGAAGAAAGCCAGGTGTTTGCCGGTACCATCAACGGCGAGGGATTGTTAAAAGTAGAAGCTACCAAGACCACCGCCGACAACACCCTTGCACGGATTATTCAAATGGTGGAAGAGGCCCAGGAGCGGAAGGGCAAAAGTCAGCGGTTTATTGAACGCTTCGGCAGCCGGTACAGTCCGGCGGTGCTTGCCGCAGGAGTGCTGATCGCCATTATACCTCCGCTTTTGTTTAATGCAGGCTGGGAGACCTGGATCACACGGGCCACCGTTTTTATCGTGGCCGCCGCTCCCTGTGCGCTGGTTATTTCCATCCCCATTACGCTGGTGGCCACGCTTGGAACGGCCGCCCGGAACGGAGTGCTTATAAAAGGTGGAATGTATGCCGAAGAGCTAAGCAAGGTTAAAGTCGTGGCCCTCGACAAAACCGGAACGCTCACCTCGGGGCAGCCTAAAGTAACCGATGTGGTGGCATTTAATGGGGCTGATAAAGACCGAATTCTGAAGTTGGCTGCCGGGATCGAAAGTGGCAGCGAGCACCCATTAGCTCAGGCCGTTGTTGCCTACGGGAAAGAAAATGAGATTACCCCCGCCCCGATAACCGGCTTCCAATCATTAACCGGAGCGGGAGCGAAAGCAACCATTGACGGACTAACCTGGTATATCGGCAGTCCCGGCCTGTTCGAACACCAATTGGGGGTATCCCTGGATGAATACAAAGCGAGAATAAGCCGCCTGCAGGAAGATGGAAAAACCGTCGTACTGGTCGGCCGTGAACAGTCGGTACTGGGATTAATCGCCATCCGGGATACCATTCGCCCCAAGGCCAAAACCGTAATTCACGAATTGCATGAAGCAGGCATCGAAAAAGTGGTCATGCTTACCGGCGATAATGAACGTACGGCCCGGGCCATTGCCGGAGAACTGGGCATCGAAGAGGTGTTTGCCGGGCTCAAGCCGGAAGACAAATCGAATATTATACGAGAACTCTCTGAGCGCTATGAACATATCATCATGGTGGGTGATGGCGTAAATGACGCCCCGGCGCTGGCCGAGGCCACCGTAGGTGTAGCCATGGGCGCCGCCGGAACCGATGTGGCGCTGGAAACGGCTGATGTGGTGCTGATGGCCGACGACCTGGAAAAACTGGTCTATGCGTTGAAGCTTGCAAAACGGAATCAAAAAGTGATCAACCAAAACCTGGCCCTTTCTGTTGTCGTTATAGCCGGATTAATTATCGGTGCTGTTACCGGGTACTTTACGCTCCCAATAGCAGTAATAGGGCATGAGGTCAGCGAGTTTATGGTGATCGGAAACGGGCTGCGCATGCTGCGTTCCTGAAAAAAGCTAAACAAGGCTTTATAAAGCTATAGGAACTTTTATTATGGTTCAGGTATTCTTAACTTTGTGATTGTTTAAGCCAACCTCATAATGAACTTCTTCCGGTTGACGAAAGATTTTAAAAAATATCGTATCACGGCAACCGCACTGCTTATGGTGCTGGGCATCCATGTGGTTATGCCTGTGGCTGTTCTGGCAGCAGGCTACTGCAACGCTGAATCAAATGCACCGGCTGACACCGAAATTTTGATTGAAGACTGTTGCGATCTAAAACGCAACAGTGCAGCAGACCGAGATCAGGATATTGTGGGTAACTGCACCTTCGAGCGGTTCTGTAATTCTCTGCCGGCCCATTCATTTGGAGAACACAAAAGCTTGCTGCCGTCAAAAAAACAAAGTAATCCTTTACCGGCGATATCCGGCTTTGTTCATACACTTTATTCTGTCGATAAGAACCGGGAAACGTTCAGCCACACTTCTTTAGATACTTTATTACTCTATCCCGGCCCGCCCGTCTTTTTGCTGAATAGCACCTTTCTGAAATAGCCGGCGTTTTGAACAAATCATGAGCCTTTTCCAGGGCTTGTAAGTGATTTTAAATAATCAGTAATCACAATATTCTACACAATACCGCTTTCACTAAATTATTTTTCATTCCTAATTTAAATACACATGCTTGGCACCATCGGTAAAATTCTTATTAACGTTGCTTTTTTATCGGCAATTCTATCCCTGATCGGCTATTTCCTGTATTCAAAAGAGGAAAATAAACGATTTCTTACCCTGTCAAACTGGTTGTTTGGCCTCAAAGGGCTATTGATTCTTGCCGCTTCAGGGATTCTTATCTACCTGATTCTTGGCCACCAGTTTAACTATTACTACGTTTATAATTATACCAGCAGTGATCTTCAGCTCAAATACCTGATCTCTGCTTATTGGGGCGGACAAGAAGGGAGCTTCATGCTATGGATTCTCTTCTCTGCACTTACGGGATTTGGCCTGATGAAATGGGTGCGCGAGCCCTACCGCGGGCCGGTACTGTTCTTTCTAACGCTCAATCAACTGTTTTTACTGTCGATGATTCTTGGCCTTGATTTCGGCTCGTTCAAAATTGGAGCGTCTCCTTTTCGAACCCTGGCTGAGGCCATGCCCAATGCCCCGTTTATCCAATCTAACCCTGATTTTGTGCCAGCCAATGGTAAGGGGCTGAATGATTTACTGAAAAGTCCGTGGATGATTATCCACCCGCCAGCACTGTTTCTGGGTTTCTCTCTGATGGCCGTACCTTACTGCTTTGCCATGGCGGCCCTGTGGAAACGCAAATATCACGAGTGGGTTAATGCGGCTCTTCCGTGGACGCTTGCGGCCAACCTGTCACTGTTCGCCGCCATCTTTCTGGGCGGTTACTGGGCGTACGTTACGCTCTCGTTTGGCGGTTACTGGGCATGGGACCCGGTTGAAAATGCCTCTTTTATTCCCTGGTTGATCGGTACGGCCGGCATACATACCATGCTTATACAACGAAAAAGCTCCACTTCGCAGAAAGCCTCTATCATTCTAGCCATGCTGGCATACGTGGCGGTAGTCTATGAAACTTTTCTGACTCGATCAGGGATATTGGCCGATTCTTCCGTCCACAGTTTTGTGGATCTGGGATTGTACAATCAGTTGTTGCTATTTATGGTAGTCATTGTGGGTGTGGGCATCGGTATGCTGATTTATCGATATAAAGACCTGCCCTCCCAGCAAAATGAGTCCAGATTCCTCAGCAGGGAATTTATGACTTTTGCCGGGGCCATGGTACTATTCCTGATCGGGATGGTGATGGCTCTCGGTACCAGTTCTCCCATTATAGGGTGGCTGTTTGTGGAAAATCCTACGCCGCCGGAAATCAGTTTCTATAACGAGTGGACCACTCCGCTGGCTATTATTGCAGCCATATTGACTGTCATCGGTCAATACCTGTTCTGGGAACGCCACAGTGCAGAATCATTGGCTGAGGAACTTCTATGGCCCTTAGTCGGTGCCTCTATTGGCACCATTGCCACTATTGTGATTGGTAATGTCCGTGATTTATACTACATGATTTATCTGCTATCGGCCTGGTTTGCCCTGTTTGGTAACGGTTTTGTCATGTTCCGGCTAGCCCGCAGGAAGCCCCGCCTGATCGGTGGATCTCTGAGCCATATCGGTTTTGGGATCCTGCTGTTGGGATTCCTGGGCTCTTCAGCCTATCAGAGCAATCTGCTTGATATGCAAACGCGAAACTACAACGTCGCTGTCAAAGAGGGCGAAATCAGAGACAAGGAGGGTTTTACGGTTTCAGAGCCGATCACCCTTTTGGAGCTTAAACTCAATGAGCCGAAAGTAGTGAACGATAAATACCTGGTTACCTACCAGGGCTATACCCTTCGAAACCAGGATCGGCCCGGCCAGCAGGAATATAAGATCAAGTTCGAAAACATCAATCAAAATGGAAGCGGAAACGCCTTCTATCTATATCCGCAAGTGTATCCTATGTCATCGGCCGACAAAATTCAGTGGTCGGTAGATGTGGACGTAAAAGCCGGACTACTTAGCGATGTGTATTTATATGTGGCCGGCAGTTCATTTGTGGAAGGTAAAAATGAAGAGTACAAAAAGATGAAGAACCTTCGTAGCGGGAATAATATTCAGCCCGTCTCCCAAGAGGGCCTAGAAGCTGAGCAGGACACTGTACCTACCCAGAAAATTTCCCTTGCACGGGGAGACTCAGTTCGGATGGGGAATTATACCTTTATCTTTCAGGATTACAGCCCCGTAGATCAATCTCAACTTCCCGACAGCACCTCCATCGCTGTACGTGCTTTGGTGGATATCATGTATGATGCCAGCCAAACCCCGTACCGCACACAACCCTTATTCGTGCTTTATGCTAAGGATGGTAAAAACTGGGTGTATTCCCCGCCTGTTAAACTTGCTGAACATAATATTGAAGTTCAGTTTACCAGCATAGAGCCGGAAACGGGAAAAATTGAACTGACCATTGAGGGTATTAGCGAAAAACCGAAAGAAGAGTGGGTATTGTTGATGGCCGAAGAAAAACCGTTTGTATCGCTGGTATGGCTGGGCACCTTTGTGCTGATGGCCGGATTCAGCGTATCCATCCTCCGGCACTGGGATCGTGAACGGAAAAGACACCGATAGCAAGATGAAGAAGAGCGAGGGCTGAATTGATTACTCCTCCCTTGCACGAAACCCATCGCGGCAGGCACGGGTGACGCCAGCCTGCCGTTTATAACTATATACAGGTGACCCGATATATCGGGTCGTCTCAACTAAACCAATAAAACTATGATGGACTGGTCAACTTTTTGCGGAGGCGGTATGCTGATGATGATTGCGTGGTTAACACTGATTGTTCTGGGCATTGTAGCCCTGGTCAAATGGATATCGGGAACAAAAGGCGAGGACTCAAAACCTGATTCAGCGCTTGAAATATTGCGCAAACGATATGCCAGCGGAGAAATAACCAAGGAAGAATTTGAAGAACGCAAACAGAATCTTAACCAATAACAAAACGAGGAAAAGTTATGGACATGGATAACAATGATGATGGGCGGTGGCAGTCAGAACGGGAAGGACTGAGTAGAAAATAAAATTTCTGTTTTAAATAGTTATTTAATCCATAACAAAAGAGGAATATCATGAAACACATAAAACAGTTCTTGCCATTCACTCTTGTTCTTCTCCTGGTGGCAGGTATATCGGCCTGTTCCCAGGAAAAGCAACCCAACGCAGAAACAAAGCATTCATCGGCTGCCAAAACAGTCAGCGTAACCATGTACAAAAACCCAAACTGTCAATGCTGTTCTAAATGGGCAACATACTTGGAAAACAATGGGTTCTCAGTTGAAGAAATACCGACAGATACTCTTGCTTCCGTCAAGAAGCAGAAAGGCGTCCCTGATCAATTAGGGGCCTGTCATACGGCGGTGATCGACGGGTATGTAGTAGAAGGTCACGTACCGGTAGAGGCGATCAACAAAGTGCTAAAGGAACGCCCTGAGGCCAAAGGCATTGCCGTACCTGGCATGCCGGCTCAATCCCCCGGGATGGCGGAAGTTCCCGGACCGGTTGATGTATATTTCTTCAACGGACCAGACCAAGTGGCCTATTTTGACAAGTTCTGACTAATTAAAGATGATTACCTGTTTTAACTCCTTTTACCCCTAATATGCGATGACATCTAAAAATAAACTTAAATACTTGTTTATTCTGGGAGTGTTGATTGCCGCCGGTTTCGCCCTGGCGGATTCTCTGGGCTTTTTTAACCCGAAGCCCTACACGGCGGTAAACCACGGCTCGCATAATCACTACGTGCCGGACAACCGGGATTCCGGTGTTGGTATCAACCGATTTCCCATGGAGGAACCCGGACCCGGAGAGATGATTACCCCGACGGGGCAAATCGTAAAGACAGCCGAATGGGAACAGCAGCAAAAGACGGCCGCCGAAAGCTCTGAAAAGGGGAAGGCAACCGGTGATAATATTCGAACCATTGATATCACCGGTACCGACCAGATGAAGTTTGTTGTTGAAGAGGAAGGAGAAGGGCTTGCTACGGGAAGTTCTATCAAAACCTTCAACGGTAAATCCTACTTGATGCTGAATCAGATACAGGCCAAGCCTGGGGAACTACTCAAGATTCGCCTGAGAACGCTTAGTCAGCTCAAACCCCAGATGATGGCACATAACTGGGTACTGCTGGACCAAGGCGTTAATGCCCAGGCGTTTGTCAATGCGGCCAGCCGGGAAAACGACTACATCCCCTCCACCAGAGAAAAAGACATTATCGCTAATACCGGAATGGCTGCCGAGGGAGAAACTGTAGAAATTTCTTTTACCGTCCCTGATGAACCCGGCCAGTATGAATTCCTGTGTTCATTTATGGCCCACTTCGCCGCGGGCATGCGGGGACAATTAATCGTTCAATCATAAAACAAAATGATATTATGAAGTACTTAATACTTTCAGGATTAGTGGTTTTTTTGACCGCTTGTGGTGCTAAGCAAGACGAGTCTCAACAACAAGGTACGTCTGGACAGACCGAGACTCAGCGCGTCGAGCGGCTGGATCCGGCTTCCGCACCGTTGCACCGGGCCCAAAAAGAGGCACCGGCCACGGATTTCGAAGTGACACTTTTAAGCGGGGAAACCTTTAGGCTTTCCGACCAAAAAGGGAAAGTCGTCTTGATGAACATCTGGGCTACCTGGTGCCCGCCCTGCCGCGAGGAAACCCCCGAATTAGAGGAGCTATACCGAAAATATAAAAATGAGGGATATGTCACGCTCGGGGTCTCCATCGATGAGCAGGGTGAATCGGTAGTGCGCCCGTTTATGGAAGAGTTCGATGTCACGTATCCGATGTACATCGACACCGACGGTACCGTCATGGACAAGTACGGCCCTACCATGGGCATCCCCACCACCTATATTATCGGCCGGAAAGGCAACATGCGGTACTTTACGGTAGGTGCGGTTACAAAAAAAGAGCTGGAACCGAGGATTAAAGAATTGTTGGCAGAAGAAAGCTAAGTGTCAACTATTAAAATCTTTCAACGCCCTATGAAAATACACCAATTCATTATAGTTACACTGTCTGCCCTGCTTTTATCCGGATTAGGGATTATAGTTACAGCCCAACCGACGGGCAGCACCGGAAAATTGGCCACCGAGATCCGGCTTTCTCAAAATGTGGTTCCGGCCGGAGATTCCGTTGCCGCCGCTGTGGTGATGAACATTGATGAGGGCTGGCACGTTAATGCTCACCAGCCCACCCTCGATTACCTGATCGGTACGGAGTTAACCATTGATGAGCAAGCCGGTTTCAGGGTTTCAGGAATTCAATATCCGGAGTCAGAGGAATTTAGCTTTGCTTTCGCCGGGGAACCGCTGGATGTGTATCAGGGCGGTGCTCCCATATTTTTTACCCTGGCAACAGCCCCCGCCCTGGCCCCCGGCTCCTACACCCTTACCGGCAGCCTGCGCGTGCAGGCCTGCGATGACAAATCCTGCCTGGCGCCTTCCACGCTCGATATATCCATTCCTGTGGAAGTTGTGGCGGCTAAAACGGCCTTCAAAACGATCAATCAGGGACTGTTTACCGAATATTCTGGCAGAGAAGGGTGGGACTCCCCGGCTTCCCTGACCGACAATTCCATCGCCTCCATGTTCAGCGAACGGGGCACGATTCTGGCTTTTCTGGGGATATTCCTGATCGGACTGGCGCTCAACCTCACCCCCTGCGTCTATCCCATGCTGTCGGTGACAGTCTCTTTGTTCGGCGGGCAGGCGGAAAAAGAAACCCGTACCCGGAAGACGTTTATGATGGCCTCGATCTACGTGCTCGGGATCGTCAGCATGTACAGCGTGTTGGGCGTGGCGGCCGCCTACACCGGCAGCCTGTTCGGTAATTGGCTTCAGAGTTCAGCGGTTCTGGCAGGAGTCGGTATTATCCTATTGGCCATGGCGCTGAGCATGTTCGGACTGTACGAACTGCAACCCCCGCAATGGCTGATGCAAAAACTGGGCAGCGCCGGGGGCAGCGTAGGCCCGGCCGGCCATTTTCTGTCCGGGGTGATGGTGGGCATTTTTGCCGCCCCCTGTATCGGTCCGCCGGTCATTGCGCTGCTGACCTTCGTGGGCGCCCAAGGCGATCCGCTGTTTGGTTTCTTTACCTTTTTTGTGATGGCCCTCGGGCTTGGGCTTCCGTATCTCATCCTCGGCACCTTCAGCAGCCTGCTTTCCAAGCTGCCGCGATCCGGCCAGTGGATGGTATGGGTGAAAAAAGTGTTTGGCGTGGTACTGGTCGGCGCTGCTCTGTTCTTTCTGGCACTGGCCTGGTTTCCGAAATATGTGCTGTACACCCTGCCGCCAACGCTGATCCTGGGTGGGATCTACCTCGGCTTTATAGAATCATCGGGCCGCAACCGGAAGATTTTTTCGCGCGTGAAGCGGGTGGTGGGTGTTGCCGGTATGATAGGCGGACTGCTTATCATTGTAAACCTGACAAAATCTACCGTTCAGTGGGAGTCCTATCATCCCGACAAACTGGAGGCAGCCGTTTCAAAAGGAACGCCGGTGGTGCTGGATTTCACGGCCGACTGGTGCGTGCCCTGCCTGGAACTGGATCGCATTACTTTTACCAATCCGGATGTGATTGCGGCATTGCAGCCATACCGGACAATAAAAGTGGATCTCACCGATTACGGATCGCCCGAAGCCGAAGCGCTCCGCAAACAGTTCGATGTGGCCGGGGTGCCGACGATTATTTTTCTGGACGATGAGGGAAATGAAATTGAGGAGGCCCGCATTACCGGGTTCGTAGATGCTGAGGAATTTTTGAAGCGAATGCCTGAATAAAGGATTGAAAATTAGACAAGAAACAAACACAGAAAATTAAATACAAAGCCGTCATGAAACGTAAAGAATTCCTTAGACTTGCAAGTATCGGAACCGGAATAGCAACACTTTCACCGGCCCTGCTGGCCTGTAGCCCGGAGGGGAAAAACAGCATCATCTTTCCGGAGGATGCCTTTAGCCGTCCACTGGCATTTCCGGAAGAGATTCGTGCCACCGATTTTGAGCTGGCTGCTGAAACCGCCCGGAGAACACTGGCCGGAGATACCGCCTCGGATGTCTATACCCTGAACGGCTCGCTGCCCAGCCCTACCATCCGTGTGAAGAGGGGTGAAAGCCTGGCTATCGACTATCAGAACCGCATCGACCAGGAAAGTATCATTCACTGGCACGGGCTGATCGTCCCGCCCGAGATGGACGGCCACCCCAAAGACGCCGTGCAACCCGGACAAACCTACAACTACCGGTTCGATGCGGATCAGCGGGCAGGCACCTACTGGTACCATCCGCATCCCGACAAGCTGACCGGACCGCAGGTTTACCGGGGACTGGGCGGTTTTTTCATCATTGAAGACGAAGAAGAGCAGTCGTTCAATTTACCGTCCGGTGATTACGAACTACCTTTAATCGTTCAGGATAAACGCATCAGCGACCGGGGCCGCATAACCTATAACCTGAACAGGATGGACCGGATGATGGGCTTCTTTGGTAATTCCCTGCTAGTGAACGGCATACAGGCACCCTACCACGAAGTAAGCAATCGCTTTTACCGGCTGCGCCTGCTAAACGGCTCCAACGCACGCATCCTGGATTTTTCCTTCAGCGACAACAGCTCGTTTTATGTAATTGGAAGCGACGGCGGGCTGCTCGACGGGCCGCATGAAATACCGTCTATCACCTTGGCACCGGGCGAACGGGCCGACCTGCTGGTGGACTTCAGCGGCTATAACGTGGGAGAGAAGGTTCAGATGACCGCCGAACCCCGAAACGGTATGGGCGGGATGATGAACGGAGACGGCGGTGGCATGATGGACGGGAGAGGGATGATGAGAGGCTCCGAAAACAGGAGGGGGATGCGTGGAATGATGGGCAGAGACAGACGTAATTCTGAAAATGGCGGAGCCTTCCTCGAATTTCGTATCACCAAAGAGGAAGATGATTCCTTTCGTTTGCCGCAAATACTTACAGAGCTATCATTTCCCAACGAAGATGACGCCGGCCGTACCCGCCGCATCGAACTGACTATGAAGATGATGCAGGGGGCGGCTATCGATGGTAAGTTTTTCGAGATGCTGCGGGTGGATCAAAAAGTTCAGCAAGGCGCACTGGAGGTCTGGGAGTTCAACAACCGCACGATGATGGCGATGCCGCATCCCATGCACCTGCATGCCACCCAGTTTAAGGTACTGGAGCGCAGCGGCGGCAGCCTGGCCCCGCACGAGCGCGGCTGGAAAGATACCGTCCGCGTGGATGCCGGAGAAACCGTGCGGGTGCTTACCAAATTTGATGCTGAAAAAGGGCTCTACGTTTTTCACTGCCACAATCTGGAGCATGAAGACAACGGAATGATGGCCAATTTTGAGATTATATAAAGCCATGCTCGTTTTAACTGTTGATCAATGTTTCATATACAAATACAAAAAGTTCTGCATCCTGCTGGCGGTATTTTTTGGGGGTTTAACCGTCCCGCTTTGGGCACAGCAGGCACAACTTTCTGATAAGACACAGGTAAGCCTTATCACCGCCTCGCCGGGCAATGAACTCTATACAATTTTCGGCCATACAGCGCTTCGGATTTCCGACCCGGTCAACAACATTAACCGCACCTACAACTACGGCACCTTCGATTTTGATACAGACGGATTCTACTGGAAGTTTGCCCTTGGCAACCTGCAATATTTCCTTTCGGTAAACCAGTTTGAAAATGCAAAAGAGGGTTATCTGAAGGCCGGTCGCGCCATCACCGAACAGAAGCTCAACCTGAGCCCGCAGCAAACCCAACAGCTGTTCCGCTATTTAGAAAACAATGCAAAACCAGAAAACCGGTACTATTCTTATGAGTTCTTTTATGACAACTGCACCACGCGGGTCTATGATGCCCTCAACACAGTCATCGGTGATTCGCTCCGGTTTCAAAAACCACTAAATCCAGCAAAGAATAGTTTTCGGCAGTTTATTAATCCCTACCTGAAATCCGTTTCCTGGGTAAAATTTGGGATTAACTTGCTGTTGGGTACTCCCGCCGACCGCAACCCACCCGAGTCGGAAACGCTGTTCTTACCCGACCTGTTAAAAGAGGGATTTTCACACGCCCGGATTCAGCAAGCTGATACAAGTCTTGCCTTGGTTTCAGAGCAGAGATTTTATGCCCCTCAGAAACGGTCTGTCATTAGTCCTGCGAGTGTAAGCCCCACTTTAAGCTTTTGGTTTTTGCTGATTACAAGCCTGCTTGCCGGGTTTTTCTATAGAACTAGTCACACATTCTGGTTTTGGTTCGACCGTCTGTTATTCGGGATAATTGGGTTGATTGGAGTGTTGATCATTTTTTTGTGGCTGTTTTCTTCGTATCCCTCCACCAAATGGAACTGGAATATACTATGGTCTGCCCCGGCCTTGACGGCCTTTATATTTTCTTTTACAGACAGTAAACGACTTTCAGGAAGTTATAGGGTTTGTTTGGTACTATATGCAGCTATTCTTCTGCTCTTTCTCCTAAGCTGGTCATTTATTCCTCAACAGATCCCCTCTGCAATTTTGCCTCTTCTTTTTTTGTTGGGATTTCGGAGTATTAAAAAGCAATCCGAATCAGTAAATCAGGAAAGGGTCAATGTGTTATAGCTTGCCAATCTTTCACTTATTTAGAATTTTGGAAACGTCAAGATAACTGCTCTGAACCCATATGTTTTGGCTCTATGTTGATTGGTATGGGTAAAGAATAAAAGTACCCCTGTTGTCCGGCCGCTCAACCTGAGTTTTTAAGAGCTTTCTCCAAAGGAACGCCTCCGGTGTCATGTCCGTGTTCCGTTGCCGGTTAGTGGTTACCTGTTCGGATCCTGATCCGGCACTCTGCGCCTGCACCATCGATCAGATGGGTGATCCATCAGATCGAATCCGGGAATGTGTAACCTGCCTCCTCGGTCTGCCGGCTCCGGGCCGTCTGACCGATTGCCGGATTCGGGCACCCCGGCTTGTTATTATCTCCAGCGGACGTTAATCTGCTTTACCAGTGGCAAGCTAACATTCAATTACCCATACCAATCAACATAGAGCCTATATTTTTATCAAGATCAATAAATATGAGTTTCAAAGATTTTAGTGGTAGTTTATCATAGAATTGATATGATTTATACCGGCGATTCGCCCTTTGTATAAATATTACTTGTACACATTAATCAACGAATATTATTTCAATAAAGATGACTATTCATGAAAAAAGATTGCAGAGCAGAGATATACAACCGACCGCTATGCGCATGCGGATTCTTCTTTTCATGGCTGAAACAAAGTCGGTAATAAGCCTATCAGATCTTGAAGAAAAGTTTACCCATGCAGATCGAACAACGCTTTATCGTACCTTAAAAACATTCTTAGAACATGGTTTGGTGCATCAAATAAACGATGCAAGTGGGATAACTAAATATGCCCTTTGTTCTGAAAACTGTACCTGTTCGTACCCGGATGATGTGCACGTTCATTTTTATTGTTTATCCTGTGAACAAACATTTTGTTTTCCACATCTTGGCATTCCTAACTACGATCTGCCCGAAAATTTTACTCCATCCAACGGCAATTTTGTGATAACCGGGAGTTGTCCTTCCTGTTCTTCCTGATCTTTGCAATTGAGTTGCATTACAAATAATCCTTATTATCTGCATTCTACTTAATCACAATATTTCCCCTTAAAGAATTGTATTTTTTCAGAGCATACATACGTAATCTGAATGTTGCGACAATCGCATCTTTTCTTTTTTCATGGGCAGGGTTTTTCTTTTTTCTACCCTTAAGTGTTTCTGTATTAGCAAGTACTCATGATGTTTCCTCTACCTACAACTTAGATAAAGGCTGTTTTGAAATTGTATTACAACATTCAGAAGAGACTAATTCAGGGTACAAAACAGTTGAAAAAAAGCACCATCAATTTCAAAATCAGTGCTGCTATGATGATGCACTGTTAAGAAATGAGTGCCCGGACTGTAAGTTTATGTTTCCAATCATTCCTTATTTGTTTGGGAACTATGGTGAACCTGTTTTTCAAATTACGTTACCTGTATATCTAAAAGACAACTTATCCCCTCCAATAACTCTTAAAGTTATTAAAGTCACGCAACTTCTGATTTAATACCTGCCTTTCTCTATTTAGCAGAAACAAATTCTGCCCCATCCATTTTTTTCAACGAGCTGTTTAACCTCTGGTCATTCTGTGGTTTCAGCCAAAGTATTTGAAAAAGATCGGCATCAAAGACTAATCTATATTCACACAGCTGTAAACATGATCAACAAAATTATTGCCTTTTCGATTAAGAACAAGTTTATCATCGGCTTGTTTATCCTGTCTCTAATAGGAGTAGGATTATATTCTATGATGACCATTAATCTAGGTTCGGTTCCTGATATTACAAATAATCAGGTACAGGTGATTACGGTATCGGAAAATCTATCTACCGAAGACATTGAACAATTTGTAACCTATCCCGTGGAGCTTGCCATGGGTAACCTGCCAGGAGTAACTGAAATCCGTTCGGTATCCCGATTCGGGTTATCCGTGGTTACCATCGTTTTCGAAGATGATATGGGTACCTATTTACCCCGGCAACTGGTACAGGAAAAACTCAGTGAACTGGGCGAAACGATCCCCGAGAATTTTGGAAGTCCATCCATGGGGCCCATTTCAAGTGGATTAGGCCAAATTTACGAGTACTCCATTCAGGTGGACCCTGCATATGAAGATCAATATACGCCTGATGAATTGCGCACAATACAAGATTGGATTATTAAGCGCCAAATGGTGCTCCTGGAAGGGGTTATAGAGGTCAACTCCTTCGGTGGAGGCATCAAACAATATGAAGTAGCCATAAGTCCTGATAAACTAAATGCAATGGGAGTTAGTATTTCAGAAGTATATGAGGCAATGTCCAGGAATAATGTAAATACCGGCGGGGCCTATATCGAGAAAAACAAGATGGCTAATTTTATTCGTGGCGAAGGATTGATACGCAGCCTTGAAGATATAGAAAACATTGTAGTCAAGAACGAAAACGGACTACCCATCCTAATCAGAGATGTAGCAGAAGAGGTTACCTTTGGAACTCAAATTCGTTATGGAGCTTTTACTCAGGATGGTGAGGAAGCAGTAGGTGGCATTATTATGATGCTGAAAGGCTCAAACCCGAATGCAACCATTCAAAACGTTCAGGATAGAATTGCTGAAATTCAAAAGTCACTGCCTGAAGGTATAAAGATTGAGCCTTTCCTTGATCGAAGTGCTCTTATTGAACGAACCACCAGTACAGTTACCACAAACCTGGTGGAAGGTGCATTGATTGTAGTTTTCGTTTTGGTAATACTCTTAGGAAGTTTACGCGGAGGGTTAATAACCGCCTCACTTATTCCGCTTTCCCTTCTTTTTGCTTTTATAATGATGAAGGCCACCGGGGTGTGGGCCAATCTAATGAGCCTTGGAGCCATCGACTTCGGTATTATTGTTGATGGAGCCGTAATTATAGTGGAAGGCACGGTTCATGAAATTGAAAAAAGGGTGAAATCCGGAAAACGTGCTTTTAGTAAAACACAGATGAATGAAATTGCCTACAAGGCAAGCAGCACCATGATGAATGCTGCCTTCTTTGGACAGTTGATCATCCTTATTGTATTTGCCCCTATCCTGTTTCTGGAAGGAGTAGAAGGTAAGATGTTCCGTCCTATGGCATTCACCTTTGGGTTTGCTGTATTAGGTGCTATTATTTTATGTCTTACCTATGTACCAATGGTCTCGGCACTGTTTATGAAACCCTCACAAAATAGAAAGGGATGGTTTGCCCGGTTCGAGCGAGGCCTCGATCGGGTCAGCAACAAACTTATATCCTTTATTCAGAAGGGCTACGATCCGGTTATCCAATGGTCGTTAAAGCGAAAACCTGTTGTGATTGTAGCTGCCATACTGCTTTTTGGCGGTGCGATGTTCACCTTTTCGAGAATGGGAGGTGAATTTATTCCACAACTGGATGAGGGAGATATTGCCATGCAAGCCCTATTCCGTCCGGGCAGTGGATTATCAGAGGCGATCGATCAATCCAAGAAAATTGAGACGACACTGCTGGAAGAATTTCCAGAGATAGAAACAGTAACAGCTCGAATTGGGGTAGCTGATATTCCCACTGATCCTATGCCCATGGACATTGCCGACATGTACATCATTCTGGACAAGAATAAAGAAAACTGGATCTCTGCCGAATCTAAAGAGGAGCTGATAGAAAAAATAAAGAGTAAACTCGATCAGACCATGATAGGTGTGAATTTCGTTTTTACCCAGCCGGTAGAGCTTAGGTTTAACGAACTTTTGGAAGGTGTTCGAGAAGATATCGCCGTAAAGCTATACGGAGACGACATAGATGTATTGGCTGAGAAAGTTCAGGAAATGGCTCAAATTATTCAAACTATTCCAGGGGTGGGTGATGTGAGTCCCGAACGTACGGCTGGACTACCTCAAATGACCGTTAGGTATGACCGGCAAAAAGTGGCTCAATATGGACTGGATATCACGAAGCTCAATCAATACGTAAGTTCAGCTTTTGCCGGAGGTGTTGCTGGAGTTGTATTCGAAGGCGAAAGACGATTTGATCTTGTGATCCGCTTTGATGAAGCTCATCGTACTGGCATTGAGGATATTCGCAATCTGTATGTAGATCTGGAAAACGGTGCACAGGTGCCGGTTAAAGAAGTGGCGGATATCAGTTATCAGCCGGGGCCTATGCAGATCTCGCGAGATAACACCTTTCGCAGGAGCTATGTTGGTGTGAATACACGCGGGCGGGATGTGGAATCGGTGGTTTTGGATATTCAAGAAAAACTGGAGGCCGAATTGAATCTGCCGCCGGGTTATTACATTACTTATGGGGGTGAATTTGAGAATCTGCAACGGGCCAAGAACCGATTGGCTATTGTAGTGCCTATAGCCCTGTTTCTTATCTTTGTGCTACTGTACTTCGCACTAAAATCGTTCTCACAGTCGGTAATGATCTATCTGGCTATTCCCCTGGCTTCTATTGGAGGTGTCTTCTTCCTGGCTTTACGTGGAATGGACTTCAGTATTTCTGCCGGAGTTGGTTTCATTGTATTGTTCGGAGTGGCTGTGCTAAACGGCCTTGTGCTCGTCAGCCGGTTTAATTCATTAAAAATCGAAGGTGTTATGGATTTACAAGAACGAATTTTGACAGGTACCAAAGAGCGACTTCGCCCCATTTTATTGACCGCTACGGCGGCTATTATGGGTTTTCTTCCGATGGCGTTTTCAACAACAGCCGGTGCTGAAGTACAGCGGCCGCTGGCCACTGTTGTAATCGGCGGGTTGATTAGCGCCACGCTGCTTACGTTGGTCGTGCTGCCCATCCTTTATGCGTACATAGAAAAGCGTAAAATGAGAAAACACAAGCCGGGTAGTACTTCTATGGCCTCCGTTGTGTTGCTGATTATTGGTGGAAGCCTGCTGCTTTCTCCCGATTCTGTACAGGCTCAGGAACAGGTGCTGAATGATACCCTCCCGCAAATTGCGCTGGATCAGGCCGTTCAAAAAGCGATAGCAAATTATCCTTCTCTTGAGGCAGCCAGGCTTGGAATTGACAACAGGAAGGCTCTTCAAAAAACAGCCTGGGACTTTGGCGATACGAACCTCTTTACCGGAGGTGAAGAGTTCGGCAACGGTTCGGACGGTGTTACTACAAAATTTGGCATTCAGCAGCAGTTTGATCTGTTCGGTGTTTTACCAAGGCTAAATCATCGGAATGAACAAACAGAACTTGCCAGGCTGAACTATGAATTGTCTGAGTTAGAGCTCAGGCTCCGGGTAAAGCAGGACTGGTCAACGGTTTTCATCGCTAAACAACAATATGAGATCTATAATCGCCTGAACCAGCAATTCAGGGATATTGCTAGGGCTGCGGAAATAAAATTTGAAACGGAGGAAATTTCCCGGCTGGGATATCTTAATATCATGAATCAGGCCAACCAAATTACCATACAAACAGAACAAGCCTTCCGCGATTATGGGGCTGCTGTTCGAGCTTTTAACAAATGGTTTGAGGGGGACTCGTTATACACGGTTCAAAGTGTTTCAGCCGAACAGCTTGTTCAACCTTTACAGGTAGATTCTACATTCGACCATCCGCTGATTGCTTTATATCAACAAAAAATTGACGTGGCGGAAGCATCGATTAAAGAACAAAGAAGTCAGTTTTTACCAAGTTTTCAAGCCAGTTATGGCTGGCAGGAAATAGCTGGGCAAGGTGGCTTTAATTCCTATGAGATCGGGATCAGACTTCCGGTATTCTTCTGGTCTAAGGCCGGGAAAACTCAATCCGCCCGGATTGAACGAAATATTGCCCGTCAAAACCTAGACCAGGCTCAGAGAGAATTCAACAGTACCTATAACAGTATCCGGGAAAATTATCAGAAATGGTTGCGCTCGTGGGAATATTATCGACAGGAAGCACTCCCTCTTGCCAAAGAACAACAGCAAGGTGCCATCACCTCTTATGAAGAAGGAGCCATAGACTATGTGGCTTTCTTTCAAAGCATCAGAGATGCCATTCGCATTGAAATCGACTCATGGAATGCATTTGGCAATTATCTGAATAGCCATTTCCAATTAGAATACTACCTCAACAAAACTCAATAACAGATTTTAAATCAACAAAAAAATGAATAAATCTAATTTATATATAATTTTATTGGCTGTCCTTGCATCTGTTTTTACAGCCTGCGGCGAGATCAATAGCGATGAAAAAGAACAAGAAGCAACAGAACTTGCCGGTGTGGCTGAGGCAGAAGAAAACATGGTTCATCTGTCGGAACTGAAGTTCAACAGCCTTGGAATGAAACTGGATACTTTGTCCCTGCGCTTTCTCTCAGAGAGCGTAGAAGCAAATGGTCAGCTGGAAGTTCCCCCGCAGCATGAGGCAAGCGTAACTGCGGTTTTGGGAGGTAATATTGGTTCCATAGAAGTTATTGAGGGAGATCAGGTGTCAAAAAATCAGACTATTGCCTTCCTTTCCCATCCTAATTTAACCAAAGTCCAAACTGAATACGTACGGTTGTATCAGCGCATGTTGTATTTAGATCATGAATTTAAGCGACAAGCAAGGTTATATGATGAAAAGGTAGGCTCCGGCCAAACTTACCAACAAACTAAAGCCGAATACGAATCAGTTAAGGCGGAGGTCAAAGGTTATGAGGCTCAGCTGAATCAGCTTAACCTGGACGTTGAACAAATACAAGACGGCGATATTTATTCGTCGGTGCCGGTAGTAAGCCCTATTGATGGGTACATCGAAAAGGTTCAGATTCAAATCGGTCAGTACGTTGATCCCCAAACAATCATGTTTGAAATTGTGGATAACGAACATGTTCATGCCGATTTGATGGTCTTTGAAAAAGATGTGCACAAAGTTAAAAGGGGCCAATCCATCTCTTTTACTGTACAGTCAGTACCGGATCAAATACTTACAGCTACCATTTACTCTGTAGGCAAACAATTCGAACAAAATCCTAGGGCAGTGCATGTGCACGGCGAAATTGATCAGAAAGAAAACTTCCTGATTCCCGGGATGTATATCAACGGCACGATTCACACTTCAGAGACTAAAGCCTTTGCTTTGCCTGAGAATGCCATTGTTGAGGACGAGGGTAAAACCTACCTATTCACCGCAGAACAACAAGAGGAAAACGGAAATACCGAATGGTCTTTCACTCCGGTAGAAATTATGACCGGCATTGAGGAAGATGGTTGGGTTGAAGTGAAGTTGTTAGAACCATTGCCGGATGGAGCACGAGTAGCTTGGAACAATGCCTATTACCTGATCTCTGAAATGAAGAAAAGCCAGACTTCCGACGATGATTAACAAAAACTTTCCGGCAAAGCCATATTCATGTTTTTATGGCTTTGCCGGGGTTAATGCACAACACATAATATTATGAAAGAAATAAAAGCCTTTATAAAACCAAACAGAGTAGAAAATGTAGTTGCAGCACTCCAAGAAGCAGGACATGAAAGTGTTACGCTTTCCAAAGGAGAAGGTACCGGAGCATACAAACAGAAAGATGCGTCCCCATCGCTGGATTTTCACTTTACGGACAGTCCAGTCGTAAAATTAGAGCTGGTATGTCAATGCAAAGAATCCGATAACGTTGTTCAACTTATCTGCGCCAATGCCAAAACACCGGAACGCGGTGACGGCATCATTTACGTTACAGATATTCAAAAAGCGTTTAGGATTAAAACCTGTGAGCCTTTTGAGGGGTAAGGAACAGGTGATTCTTTGTCACAGTTAAGTTGAAGATGAAAATAATCCCATATATTCAACCATGAAAAAATCCACATTTAATATTCCACAAATGGACTGCTCAGCCGAAGAGCAAATGATTCGAATGAGGTTGGAAGAGTTTGAAGATATTAAATCTCTAAACTTTGATATCCCGAATCGTACATTAGAAGTGTATCACGAAAATAGGCTTAATGAGATTGAGAAAGCCCTTGACTCCCTGAGTTTGGGTTCTAAATTGAATTCAACAAAAGAGGCTCAAATGTCGCCTTTCGCTTCTGATGAGCAGCAACAAAAGAACATTCTATGGTGGGTTTTAGCGATCAACTTTCTCTTCTTTATCATTGAAATGACAGCCGGATGGATTATCAATTCTATGGGGCTGATTGCAGACTCACTGGATATGCTGGCAGATTCATCCGTATATGCGCTCAGCCTTTTTGCGGTTGGAGCAGCGGTAGCAAGAAAAAAGAAAGTAGCAAAAATTAGCGGATATCTTCAGATGGGTCTGGCATCACTGGGATTTCTTGAAGTACTGCGGAGGTTTCTTGGAGTGGGTGAAATGCCCGACTTTCATTGGATGATCATTATTGCTTCAACGGCTCTTGTTGCAAATGTTTTTACCTTATGGCTTATCAATAAAGCGAAAAGCAAAGAAGCACACATGCAGGCAAGCACAATTTTTACCTCCAATGATATTATTGTAAATGGTGGTGTAATTTTGGCCGGAATTCTTGTTTATGCACTGGATAGCAGGTGGCCGGATCTGCTCATCGGAGCTATTGTGTTTAGTTTTGTCATGAGAGGAGCAGTAAGAATTTTGAAACTCTCGAAATAAAAGATTATGAGACTAAATTAACGACAAAAGACGATGAAAAACCATCTTTTATCTTTTCGATCAATTTCGGCGTTCTCACGACAGGACTTCTGGAAATGAGCGGAGTATATTAGTATGAATTCGATTAACAGATATCAGTCACTTATTATAGCGCTGGCAGTCATTGCAGGTTTGCTGGCTGGGCAGGTGGAAACAGTGGCATCGGTTGCCGGATATGTGATCGTCCCTTTTTTAATGCTCATGCTATTTGGGCTATTTCTTAACATCCCGATCAACGATCTGCTGAAGAGCTTTTCCAATTTAAAATTCTTTTCAGCAAACCTGGCCATCAATTTTCTCTGGACACCCTTTTTTGCCTGGGTACTGGGCTACCTGTTTCTTCAGGATCACCTAAGCCTTTGGATAGGTTTTGTCATGTTGATGATAACCCCCCTGTACGGATTGGTACCTGATTTTTACCGGTATTGCAAAAGGAAATACGACGCTTAGTGCCTCTGTGCTTCCTCTGAACCTGATTTTACAGGTGATTTTATTACCCGTGTTTTTACTACTCTTTTTTGGTGTATCCGGTTCGGTGAACCCGGCATTTCTGTTTGAAAGTATCGGCCTTGTGTTGATCGTACCCTTTGTTGCAGCGCAAGTCACAAAATATCTGCTCCACAGGTTCAAGCAATCCGTATTTCTTGAAACCAAGCTGCTGCCTTTTTTTTAGCTATCTCAGGTACTATTTCTTGGGTTAGCGATCATGGCTATGTTTGCATCTCAGGGTGATTACCTTCTTCAAAACATCGAAACTGTTCTTATTCTGCTGATCCCCCTAATGATATTTTTCGCCATAAATTTCCTGGTGAGTCGCTTTACAAGTTATCTGCTCCATTTTGATTATGAAGATTCAGTCAGCTTGAACCTTACCACACTTGCAAGAAATTCACCCATTGCATTAGCGATAGCTCTTACGGCTTTCCCCAACAGTCCGCTGGTAGCTCTGGCTTTAATCATTGGGCCTCTTATTAAATTGCCGGTTTTAGCCTTGGTTTCACAAGTATTACTTAAATGAGAGGCGGCAGATTTTCGGAAAGGACGGGAGCATAACGTATTCAGTCAATACAGAAACTAAGCTGCATAATGTTAACATGTCCAGCGATTATTCAATTGAATAAGAGCATCCGATTGACGATTTCGTTGTATTTCACATCTAAATAACCTTTGTCTTTGAGCACTGATTTTGTTAGGATAAGCGCCAACCCAATTGTTTATCTATGACCATTCAGGAATACGTCGATCAGTTAAACCTAAGATATAAATCAGGCATTTCGCGGGAGCACAGTTACCGGGGCGATTTACAAACATTGCTTAGTAATTTATTACCCGACCTACTCATAACCAATGAACCCTCACGAACAGATGTTGGAGCCCCCGATTATATCCTCACTAAAGGCAAAATTCCAGTTGGATACATTGAAGCCAAAGACATTGGTGATCCAGATCTTGAGGGTAAGAAGAGGAATAAGGAACAGTTTGAACGCTACAAAACCGGTCTTCCTAACCTGATCTTCACCGACTATATCGATTTCCATGTATATCGCGAAGGAGAATTTTTGACCTCGGTTTCTATTGCTGAAATTCAGGATGGAAAAATCGTTGGGAAGACGGAAAACTACGGCAAGTTCGAAAATATCATCAAAGATTTTGGGACCCATGTGGGGCAAACCATCCGCAGTGCCAATAAGCTGTCGAAGATGATGGCCGGTAAAGCCCGAATCCTCGCTGATGTAATTGAGAAAGCCCTGAATGCCGATGAAGAAAAGCAAAAAAACAAAGTAAACGAGACGGCTAACAATACCCTACGGGAACAACTGGCTGCATTTCAGAATGTATTGATCCACGATATCAAGGCGAAGGAGTTTGCGGACATCTATGCCCAGACTATTGCTTATGGTATGTTTGCAGCTCGTTTACACGATTCGACTTTGGATACCTTTGATCGCCATGAGGCAGCTGCGCTGATTCCGAAAACCAATCCCTTTCTTCGTAAGCTTTTCCAATACATAGCTGGTTATGATTTGGATGATCGTATTGTATGGGTGGTAGATGGATTGGCTGATATTTTCAGAGCGACGGATGTTGATGGCCTTCTCAAGAACTTTGGCAAAGCTACACAACAGCAAGATCCCATCATTCATTTTTATGAAACGTTCTTGGCTGAGTATGATCCTAAGCTTCGAAAAAGTCGCGGAGTCTGGTACACACCTGAGCCGGTCGTAAACTTTATAGTTCGTGCCGTAGATGACATTTTGAAGGACGAGTTTGGTCTAAAAGAAGGACTGGCTGACACCACCAAGACCAAAGTGAAAGTAAAAGTACCCACGCACGATAAGCGCCACAAAGGCGGCATGGTAGAGGAAGAACGGGAAGTTCATAAAGTGCAGATTTTAGACCCGGCTGCTGGGACTGGAACCTTCTTAGCCGAAGTGATCAAACAGATTCATTCCAAGTTTGAAGGACAGCAAGGTATCTGGGCTACCTATGTGGAAGAACACTTGATCCCACGCCTGAATGGATTTGAGATCTTGATGGCCAGTTATGCAATGGCACACCTGAAACTGGACCTGCTGTTAAGGGAAACTGGTGTAGAGCCAAGTGGCAGTGAACGCTTTCGGGTGTATCTCACTAACTCCCTGGAAGAACATCACCCCGATACCGGAACCCTTTTTGCTGGTTGGTTGAGTGAAGAGGCCAATGAGGCCAACCACATTAAGCGCGATACCCCTGTGATGGTAGTATTGGGTAATCCGCCATACAGTGGCATTTCCTCAAATATGGGCAAATGGATATCTGAACTTATTGAAGATTATAAATATGTAGATGGTGAACATTTTGGGGAGCGAAAACATTGGCTTCACGATGATTATGTGAAGTTTATTCGATATGGTCAGCATTTTGTAGAGAAGAACGGCGAAGGTATTTTAGCATATGTAAACAATCATAGTTTTATCGATAATCCAACTTTTCGTGGTATGCGTTGGAATCTTATGAATACATTTGACGAGATTTACATACTGGATCTTCACGGTAGTTCAAAAAGAGGGTTAAAGGCGGAAAATGGTGAAAGGGACAAAAACGTATTTGATATTCAGCAAGGTGTTTCAATTAACATATTTGTCAAAAAGTCTACTTCTAAAAAAGGTCTTGCTGATATCTATAAAGCAAATTTAATTGGCCCAAGAAATATGAAATATGATTTTCTTAACCAAAATAGCCTTAAAGAAATTGATTTCAGTTTAATTAAAAATGAAAGTCCATACTACTTCTTTGTCGAGAAAGATTATTCTATTAAAGATGAATATTTAAGTGGGTTTAATGTAAATGAACTTTTCAATGAGTCAGTTACAGGAGTCCTAACAGCAAGAGATCATTTGGTTATTGATTTTGACAAAAATGATCTTATTGAAAGAATTGAAGTATTTACAGATGACAGCTATTCTGATCAGCAAATAAGAGATAGATTTTTTGGAAATAGAACAGCAGGCAAGTATCCCGCAGGTGATACTCGTGGGTGGAAACTAAATGAAACAAGAGAGAAAATCAGAGGTAAAGAACACGATAAAATTACTTTGAATTACTCTTATCGCCCATTTGATACCAGAAAAATTTATTATAGTCCTGAAATGGTTGATTGGGGACGTGAGAATTACATGCACCACTTAATTAGTGGAAAAAATGTGGCTCTTGACATTTGTAGACAGCTTATATCTGATTCCTACCAACATATTTTTGTCACAAATAGATTAACAGATGATTCCTTTGTTTCTAATAAATCGAGAGAAAGAGGGTACATACTACCACTTTATTTATATCCTGAAAAATCCACCCAAAAAACCCTAGATGGCAAACCAGAGCGAACACCCAATTTAGATAAGAAGATCGTTCAGGAAATAGCGAAGAAACTGGGGCTGAAGTTTATACCGGAGAAGGAAGAAACCGAAGGTACCTTTGCCCCTATTGATCTACTCGATTACATTTATGCGGTATTGCACTCCCCAAGCTACCGGGAGAAATACAAAGAGTTTCTTAAGATCGACTTTCCAAGAGTGCCTTACCCCGAAGATCCTGAGCTTTTTTGGGAACTCGTAGAACTTGGTGGAGAGCTACGCCAAATTCACTTGCTGGAGCATCCGGTTGTAGAAAAATTTATAACCACCTATCCCATTGCAGGGAGCAATGTGATTTCCAACCGGCTTACAAAAACCGATCCTGGTTTTATTCCGGAAGACGATGATGAAACCACCGGGAAAGTGTGGATAAACGAAGAACAGTATTTCGGCAAGGTTCCAAAAAAAGCCTGGGAATTCTACATCGGCGGCTACCAACCCGCCGAAAAATGGCTCAAAGACCGACGAGATCGCGAACTCTCTATTGATGAAATTCGTCACTACCAAAAAATCATCGTGGCCCTTATGGAGACAGATCGATTGATGCAGGAGGTTGATGGGGTTTTGGACGTTTAAAAGCTTTCCTGGAATTCTGCGGAGTTATATGAGTAAACTGGAATAAAACAGCATTTAATGCAGCTCGGTATTTAAAAAAAGACTCCCCAAAGGCGAAAATAGCTCAATTTTTTTAAACGAATCTCAAAAAGGCTCAATTAAACAGTAATTTATAAGTTTCAAATCACGAATTATTTCTAATATCCCTCACATCTTTCAAAGAAATTGACAGTAAGTATTAGTTAACGAAAGTTATTAGCCTAAATGTGGCCTAATTCAAGTGATTTGTTATAAGGAATCATTCAATAATGACTAGATACCGAAACCCGAATGTCTATTTCTTTCAAATAAATAAAGAAAAACCTATGCTAAGCTGCTAAACACTGCTAAGTTTTTTAAAAGATGGTCCGGTTTATATAAAAGAAGGGATATTGGTTTTAGCAAAGATTTAAAGAAAATGCTAAGAACTGCTAAAGTGTGCTAGAGATTTTAGCAGCTTTTAGCACCTGTTAGCAGACCTTAGCAGTTAGTTATTTGTAAATAAACGATGATTTAATGGGTGTTTTGATAGATTTTGGGTCAATCTTAGCAGTTTAGCAGAAAAAGCCCTGGATTTGTTTAAACTTTTTTGAATACTGACTATCCGAATCAATTTTTTCTAAAAACACTGGGGTTAACAGCTGATTATCTACTGTTTATTTCCATAAAAAGTAGGTAATCATAGCTATGAGTTAAGCAGAATAACTCGTTTCACTGAAGAAATAGTTGACTGTATCAATCTGAGTCGCTGGCTTCTTTTGCTCTTCCTTAGCTTCTTCAGCTTTTCGCTTTTCTATCTTATCCATTTTTCTTTTGAGGTTCTTTACCGAAAGGTGCGTGTACTTCTCGGTAACCTGCTGGCTGGAATGTCCGGCCATTAAGGAAGCCTCTGCAGTATGAAAACCATCCTCAATCCAGGTAGTGATGGCCTGATGTCTCATTCCGTGAAGGGTTCTGGTTGTAGGTACTCCGGCTAACTTCGCATAGCGCTTGAATTCGTAATACACCCGATCACCACGTACAGCTTTGCCTTTGGTTGGTCCTCCCTGATAGATAAATATGAAATCATCATTTTTTACAGAACCCCGAATTTTTAAATAATCTTCCAAATACCCACGAAGTTCTTTGCAAATTGGAATAAATCGCTCTTTTCTTCCTTTTGTCGGGCCCAGATAGATAAAGGTGAGTTCATCATCTACATATTCAAGATTTTGCCCTTTTAGTCCCGAGTATTGTAATTCAGGTGTATGACCAACTTCATGTTTACGCAATCCGGCATAGTAATAAAGAGCCAGAATAGGCTTAAACCAGTGCTGAACTTTTCTGGGGTCAAATTCCGGAAGTTTCTTTTTTCGCTCTAGTTCTTCGTCAAATTTTTCAAAAACCGACATGAGTTCTTCTTCAGAAATCATTTTTGGTCGAATACTGGATCGGACTTTGGGTAATTCTTCCCTTATCTGATCGATCAGATCTTTAGTCACAATCTTCCGTTTTTTTAAATAATACCACCAGGTTTTTAGATGTTTGAAATAAAATCCCATAGTGGCTGTTTTAATCTCTTTTCTGAGAATGACCCTTTCAAAATGCTTGAGGTGTATCCTGCGTGGATCAATTTTTTCAAGATCATTTAATTCCACAAAATATTCTAAAACTCTTTTATATGCAGCAATAGTCGCAGGTGATAAATGTTTCTTGGATTCATAAAACATATCTATCGCCTCACGAACCGTTCGGCAGTTGTAGGGATTCTCTACTTCCTTTAAAGCTGCAATTGGGTCAAAGCTGGGATGGAAAGGATCAATTTTGCCGAGACTCTCCAGGCGCTCCAGCTTAGAGATCATCTTGAGTGCTACATCCTTATGCCGGGTTTTAAGCGATTTAGTAATGGTTTGAGAAACGCCTTTTACGGAACTATGATATCGGACATAGTAATAGCGGTTTCGTTTCTTGAGATATGCCATGATAAGTCTCCAAAAATGTACCCCAAAACGAACCAAAATTGTGGGAATGGAAGGGAATAAAAGTGTTCCTTTTCGTTCCTTTTTGTTCGCTTACTAACTGTAAGAAAAGGGGCTTTTTTTTAACTTAAGAGGCACATTTTGGCGTTTTCAGTACTTTAAAAACACACAAGATAAGCTTCGTACTTTCCGCCTTATGAGTCGACTGCTCTAACCAACTGAGCTACGGGCCCGATCTCTTTTTTGAAAGGGCAGCAAAGTTACAACTTGTTTGCAACAACTTGCAAATAATTGAGTGTTGTTTATCAATTTGTTTGAGTGAGGGAGTCATTGCGTGGAGGCAGGGATGTAGAATATTGGTTTGGGGGTTTATAACGCCGGAGCCTGCCTGCCGGCAAAGGCAGGCAATCTCCCTGAACCGACATCCTAAGTATATCAAGGAGATCGCGTCGTCGCCAGGCAGGGGTGTCCTGCTTCACCACACTCTACTCCTCGCGATGACGGGTTTTTTACTACTCATTAACGTCCCGTGCGTCATTGCGAGGAGCCCGTAAATCCGAATGCAGGGCTTGGATGCATACCGACGCGGCAATCTCCCTGAACCGACATCCTAAGTGGCTTAAGGAGATCGCGTCGTCGCCAGGCAAGGTTATCCTGAATCACCTAATACTACTCCTCGCGATGACCGGGTTTTGCTTTCACCGGTATAAACCAGACCTGTTTATCTCATCAACGCAGAAGGAAAAATTGAGGGGGAAAAGGTGGAATTACTTGTAGGTGGGCTTTTGTTTCAAGTAACTACGATCAATATACGGCAGAGGTGCCCGGCTGACCAAATCTGTTTTACTTTTGCTATGCAATGTTTTCTTATAGGTAAGTAATAACAGGTAATAATATATTTATGATGAATGAAATGTGGGTAATATGATGCTCTTTATATAGATTTCGGCAGATGATTTTAATCCGAACTCGCTATCTTGTTCTTTACTACTTTTTCGGGATATGCAGAACGCATTAAAGGTATGAGCTGTTAACACATTGAACTACGGATAAAGAAAAGATTAAATCGGAGCTACAGATTATGGAATACAGGTTTTTAGGAA
This sequence comes from Gracilimonas sp., assembly GCF_017641085.1. Lineage (NCBI taxonomy): Bacteria > Pseudomonadati > Balneolota > Balneolia > Balneolales > Balneolaceae > Gracilimonas > Gracilimonas sp. Next base: position 408,932 of record NZ_JAEPPI010000003.1, read on the forward strand.
GGTCAGGACTTAAAGTATCAGCGCTGTCATTTGGATCGTGGGTTACTTTTGGCGAGCAGGTGGACACGGATCTCGCCTACAATCAAATGAAAGCGGCTTATGATGCCGGCGTGAATTTCTTTGATAATGCCGAAGGTTATGAGATGGGTAAATCGGAAGAAATTATGGGACAGGTAATTAAGAAGGCCGAATGGAAGCGTTCAGACCTCGTTTTATCAACAAAAATATTCTGGGGTGGTGAAGGTGTAAATGATCAGGGGCTTTCGTTTAAGCATATTAAGGAGGGTACGGAAGCAGCATTGCAAAGAATGCAGACAGAGTATGTGGATCTCCTATTCTGCCACCGTCCGGATATATATACTCCTATAGAAGAGACCGTATGGGGTATGAACCAAATGATCAATGAAGGCAAGGCTTTATACTGGGGAACCAGTGAGTGGAGTGCTGATCAAATCCGCAAAGCTTATGATTTTGCCCGGGAGAATCATTTACGTCCACCACTGATGGAGCAACCGGAATACAATATGTTTAGACGAAATAAGGTGGAAAAAGAGTTTTCCGCCCTGTATGAAGATATCGGCTTGGGAACCACCATTTGGAGTCCGCTTGCCAGCGGTTTGCTCACCGGAAAGTATAATGATGGAATCCCTGAAGGTTCCCGGCTGGACCTGGAGAAATACAGCTGGCTCCGAAAAAAGCTGCTTGAAAGCGAAGAGGGAAAAGCCAAGCTTAGAAAAGTGGCAAATCTTGCAGCTATATCTGATGAAATAGGCGTTCCGATGCCACAGCTTGCACTGGCTTGGTGCCTGAACAATGAGAATGTCAGCACCGTAATTACCGGGGCTTCCAATGTGGAACAGGTAGAGCAAAATATGAAAACCATGGACATCCTCGATAAGGTAGATGAGGAAGTGATGGCCAAGATTGAGGAAATCCTGGACAACAAGCCCAAGGAAGACATCGACTGGAGACGGAATTAGATTAACTTTAATCACGTAATACCTCCGGATGAAAGATGAAGAACTGATTCGCCACTGTCTGCGACTGGCTCAGGAAGCCAAAGATCTTGGCGATGGTGCCTATGGAGCGCTGATTACTGATGAGACCGGTAACATCATTGCCAGAGCAGGCAACACCACCAACTCTGAGAATTCAGTGACATACCATGCTGAGATAAATGCCATTCAACAGGCGGAGTATAACAGAGGGAAAGGAAAGCTAAAGGGCTGTACGTTATACAGTAGTGCAGAGCCCTGCCCGATGTGTGCTTCAGCAATTGTATGGTCGGGAATTGAAAAAGTTGTTTTCGGTGCTTCAATTTCCGCTCTGAAGAATTTCGGTGTCCAGCAAATTGATATCGAAAGTCGGGATATTCTTACGAAAGCAGATCATAAGATAGAAGTAAAAGGTCCGGTATTAGAGCAGGAAGCCCTTCAATTGTTTGGGCAATAGCTATATCTCAAATACCACACAGATATGCGGTGAAAAAGAGATCGTAATATCTTTATTTAAAAGTGTATTGAGTTATGGGTATCAATTCTGAAAGTAGCTTTCAAAGGTTGATCCAATAGCCACCGCTTGTGAGGGCGGTGGTTTTTTATGTTTGGCAAGTAACTTTCCTTTCCGTCTAAAACGGCAGGTCGTCGTCGAGGTCCATTTCCTGATTGCCTTCGCGGGTTAAACCGGGGGCACTTGGCGGTGCCTGCACATCACCCTGAGCTTTTTCAACTTTCCAGGCCTTCACGTCGGTGTACCAATTCCCTTTATATTCCCGGCTTTGGATGTCAATGGAAACAGTGACTTCATCTCCTTTATTGACCGCCTGTTGATCAATGTTATCACCCCACTGCGTTATGCACACCTGCTTGGGGTACTGCCCTTTGGTTTCAAGAATAAAATCTCTTTTTCTCCATGGACCGTTTTTCCCCTGACCTGATTGCTCATCTAATATTTGTGTGACTTTTCCTGTTAACTGAAGATCCATAAAAAACGCTTATTTAATATTTTTGAAGAATAGAGAATATAGTCATTGAGCTATTTAACATCGAGTTGGGATGTTGATGTTTAGATATTAGCTGCACCAACCATCACGGACATCCATCAGACTATCAGGAAAAAGTATTTAAAAAAGAGTGTTCACAGATTCCAACCATACAAACAGAAACCAGATCCCAAAACCAATCCCACCAAGGCGTCCTCTTTCCCTTCCCAAAAAGGGAAAGAGACAGAGATAGGGTTCTGGTAGAGTTGGCAAAATTCCATTTTACGAACAAAATGCCCAAAAAAATTAGTTCTACGTTTAAGTCTACTGGAAGCAGGTATAATTTTTGGCAATAATTAATCACCATACTAACCCATCCTTGTTCCTTCCCTAACCTACAAGCACGCCAAGGAAGGAGACTTCTAAAAAGAGTGTTCACAGATTCCAGTCATAGAAACAGAAATCAGATCCCAAAACCACTCTCACCAAAGCGTCCTCTTTCCCTCCCAAAGGGAAAGAGACAGAGATAGGGTTTTGGTGGAGGGGCAGAAACTATTGCTTATCAGATAAATAAAGAATTTGAATTAATTCTAAACAGAAAGAGGCTTATCTTTGGCACGCTTTCATGAAATGTGAAGATCAAATTCAGCTTATACATCTATTCAGGAGCGTTTTTAAAGTTATGTGAATCATTTTCTTCACATAATCTTCACATTCGGAAACTACTTTGTCATTCAATGTGCCGGAAATTTTTTAGAAGCTATTTATGAGGTTTAGTGCAATAGGAATTTCTCACTGGAAAAGTGAGGTCTCTATTCGTGAATTATTTTATTTAGACAATCATCGCAGGGAGCTTTTGGATTTTCACACCAAAGATATCCCCGGAGGTGTGATGATGCTGGATACCTGTAACCGGACAGAGCTATATGCTTTTTGTGATGCGGAGGTGTTGATTTCTGCTCTTTGCAAATCAACCAATACCGATCGCGAGTTTTTTAAGGAGCACGGTTATGTTTATGAAGAGGAGGATGCCTACAATCACTTGTATAAAGTAGGCACGGGGCTCGATTCCCAGGTTTTGGGAGATGTGCAAATTATCCAGCAGGTAAAGCAGGCCTACAAAAAATCAAAAGACCAGCTTTCCGGTGAGTTTCACCAGCTGGTACAATCCGTTTTCCGAGCACACAAAAGAAGCCGTACTGAAACCGATTTCGGCCGAGGTACGGCTTCTGTGGGTTTTGCCGCCACCCAGCATGCCCTTGATCACTTTAAGGACCTGAGCACTATCAACATCCTGTTGGTGGGAGCCGGGAAAATGGGTAAGGTGTCCTGTAAAAACCTTGTTTCCAATGGCGCAGAACACATTTCTGTGGTGAACCGAACCATCGACAGGGCCAAAGAGCTGGCTTCCACATTCGACATAAAAGCTCATGCATTTTCAGAGCTGGATGAAGAAATCAAAAAAGCGGACCTCATCATTGCCGCTACCGGCGCTAATAAACCCATCTTGCTCCCCAAGCATTTTGAGGGGGTTGAAAAGTCCCAGCTGGTACTTGATTTAAGCGTTCCACGGAATGTAGATCCGGCCGTGGGTGAATTAGAGCAGGTTACACTGGTTGATATGGATTCCATTCATGAAGACAACCAAAAAGCGCTGGAAAAGAGAGAGAATGCCATTCCAAAAATCAAGGAAATCATAGAGGAAGAAAAATCAGATTTTCTCAAAGGTGTGAAACGCTCCAGGTATCTGTTACCCCGCATCAAAGAAATTGATCACCGCTTAAGTGATATTACCGATTCGGAACTGGACCGCGTAAAACATAAGATGGATGATGATTCTTATGCGAAGATGGAAGAAGTGACCCGGCGCATCAAAAAGAAAATCATGGCCATTCACATAGATCGAATCGACAAAGAATTCGAGAAGGCACAAAATGAAGCTTAAAATCGGTACCCGTAAAAGTACGCTCGCTCTTTGGCAGGCAGAATTAGTTAGCAAAAAGCTGAACGACCTTGGTGTGCAAACACAGCTGGTGGAAATTGAGTCGTTTGGCGACAAAGAGCAAGATATCCCCATTCACAAACTGGGCGATAAAGGGGTTTTTACCAAAGCACTTGATGATGCACTCATCAAAGAAGAGGTAGATCTTGCCGTACATTCTCTGAAAGATGTACCCACTGTATTGCTGAATGACCTCGATTTGGTTTCGGTATTGGAAAGAGGCAATCCCCGGGATGTACTGGTAAAGCCCAAAGAGGAAAAAGAAAATATCCAACGAACAATCGCAACCGGGAGCATACGCCGGACCGCCTTCTGGAAAAATCGTTTTCCGGGAGATGAAGTAGTTGGCCTGAGAGGAAATGTACCGACCCGCCTACAAAAAGTGGATGACAACGATTGGTACGGAGCGGTATTTGCCTATGCCGGTTTGGAGCGTATTGGTTTTGAAAACAGGATCAGCGAGGTATTGGATTGGATGATCCCGGCGCCATCGCAGGGAGCCGTAGGAGTAGTAGCAAGAAAAGATACCGCTCATCGTGCATTATTTAACAAGCTGAATCACAACGAAACCCGGATTTGTGTAGATATTGAACGGGCTTTTTTGAATGAATTGGAAGCGGGGTGTTCTTCACCGGTTGGGGCTCATGCCTACATCAAAAAAGATGTGCTTTATTTTACAGGAGCGGTTTTAGCTCTGGATGGTTCACGACGAATGGATGTAGAACGGGAGATTCCGGTCTCAGAAGCTACAGCTGAAAAAGGACATCAATGGGCTGATTTACTGAAGAAAGACGGAGCGGTTGAATTATTAACCCACCGAAATTCCAATGATTAATCAAAGCAAACCCAGAATTTTATTCACCACACGGCTTAAAAAGCAAAGGTTGGCAGCCTTACAATCGTCCGGGTTTTTAGTGGAAAGCGTGCCCTTTATTACTTTCGAATATGTAATTCCGGCTATGTGGATTAGCCAGCTTCCCGACCAAACTGATGCCTGGATATTCACCAGTAAGAAAGCAGTAAAGGCTATCAAACCGGCCTTTAAAGACCTGGAAGTACCCGACCACATTTTTGCCGTAGGTTCTAAAACGGCCGGGATGCTGGAGGAACTGAATCTTGAAGTTACCATTCCGGACGAGTACAATGTTGTCGCTCTCGCTAAAAAGATGAAAGAGCTTGAACTAAAAAACGTGACTCATTTCTGCGGAAATTTAAAAGCCGGAGACTTAAATAAACTGCTGGGTGAGGATGTAAATCTTACTTCCGTGGAAGTTTACCGAACTAAACTGGCTCCTCATACCTTAAATATTTCCAATTACGACGGCATTGTTTTTATGAGTCCAAGCGCGGTGGAGTCATTTTCTGAACGGAATGAGATAAACGGAACGGCTAAAGTTTTTTGTATTGGCCCTACCACAGAGGCCGCAGCTACAGAGGTGGGCTTCGAAAACTGTATCACTCCGGAGTATTCCACGCTGGACGACCTGACTGAATCCATTCAAAATTATTTTAACTGATCATGAATTTTCCTGAACTAAAAAATCGATTGCTGCTGGATGTACTTGAAGGCAATGAAACTGAACGTCCACCGGTATGGATGATGCGTCAGGCCGGGCGATACCTTCCGGAATACATGGAGATTAAAAAGAAGTACGGCTTTTTTGAGCGGGTTAAAACCCCGGAGCTGGCTTGTGAAATCACCATTCAGCCCATCGATATTGTAGGCACAGATGCAGCCATCCTTTTTTCTGATATCCTGGTTTTGATTGAATGCCTGGATGTGGAAGTGCAACTGAAACCGGGTTTTGGCCCTTACCTGCCGGACCCAATCCGAACGGTGGAGCAAGTGGAAAACCTGAACATCATTCCGGCAGAGGAACAACTGAGCTATGTGTACGATGCACTGTCGCTCACCCGAAAAACACTGGACGGCCGCGTTCCCTTAATCGGTTTCGCCGGCGCCCCGTGGACGCTCTTCTGTTATTTGGTTGAAGGGCAGGGTTCAAAAACCTTCTCTACAGCAAAATCCTTTTTATTCTCACAACCGGAGGCTGCTCAAAAGCTGCTGGAAGTGATGACGGACCAAACCATTCAATACTTGCATCATCAGGTGAAAGCGGGGGCACAAGTGCTTCAGGTGTTTGAATCGTGGGCGGCGGCACTGGGCCCGGATGATTTCCGGAAATTAGCCCTGCCGCACTTGCAGCGTATTGCTGAAGAAGATTATGGCGTACCGTTAATTATGTTTTGCAAGGATGCGGAATGGAGTTATCCGTTTTTTGCTAATACCAAAGTATCGGGTTTTGGAATTGGTTGGGGATGCACCCCCGAACATGCCCGTGAATTTGCCGGTGATAAGGTAGTTCAGGGAAATTTTGATCCGTCCAAATTATTGATGAGCCCGGATAAGATTGAAGCCGAAGCTACAGAGATGATGAAAAGGTTCGGAAAAGGAAATTACATTGCAAATCTGGGGCATGGCATTCTGCCAAACGTCCCGGTCGAAAATGCCAAACGATTCGTTGATACGGTTAAAAATTATCGATATTAATTAGAACCCATGTAGAGACACAAAATCTTGTGTCTCTACATGTGGTTGCCAATTTTTTCTTGATCAATCATGGATACAAAACTAACATCCAAAAAAGAAGAATTCAGCCGGTTCGTCAAGAATGTGCAACAGCATATTTGCGATGAATTAGAGGCTGTGGATGGAACCCAAAAATTCCGTATTGAGGATTGGGAGCGGGAAGGATTTGGAGGAGGCAGCACGCGCATAATTGCCGGTGGCAATGTGATAGAAAAAGGTGGGGTAAATGTGTCGGCCGTTGGCGGACCTCTGCCCGAGGCAATGCAGAAGAAATTTGAAGTACCGGAATCAGAGTTTTTTGCCACGGGTGTCTCACTGGTCATACATCCCCAAAATCCGTTTGTACCCACGGTTCACGCCAATTACCGGTATTTTGAACTGTATGATAAAGACACCGGAGAGCTGAAAGATCAGTGGTTTGGCGGCGGGGCCGACATGACGCCCTATTACCTGTTCGCGGAAGATGCTAATCATTTTCACCAGGTTCATAAAGAAGTATGTGACCGGTTCAACCCGGATTATTATCCTGATTTTAAAGCCGAGTGTGATGCCTATTTCTACAATCATCACCGGGAGGAAGCTCGTGGAATCGGAGGGCTGTTTTTTGATTATCAGCGCCCGGATAAGAACCGTTCTGCAGATGACTTATTCGAGTTTTGTAAGGCGGCCGGGTTTGCCTTCACCGATGCCTACGTTCCTATCATAAAAAAGCGGAAGGATGATGAGTTTAGCCAGGAACACCGGGACTGGCAGGAAATCCGCCGTGGCCGTTATGTGGAATTTAATTTAATTCACGATCGCGGTACTTTATTCGGGCTGAAGACCAAGGGCCGGATTGAATCTATTTTGATGAGCCTGCCACCGAAAGTGCAGTGGGTGTACGATCATCATCCGGAACCGGGCAGCCCCGAAGCCGAGCTGGTCGACCACCTGAAACCCATTGATTGGATTAATTATAGCTAAGTGAAAGGGGAAAAGTGAAAAGGCAAACGTAATTTTCACTTTTGCCTTTTCACTTTTCACAAGCAAAGAAATATGAAATACCCAACAACCCGATTACGACGAAACCGGCAATCAGATGCCATCCGTGAGATGGTGCAGGAGAACCGTTTACATCCATCCGATTTTATAGCTCCCATTTTCATCATGGAGGGAGAGAACAAGAAAGAGGAAATCCCCAGCATGCCGGAGTATTTTCGGTACTCGTTAGATTTGCTGAAGGATGAACTGGATGAATTGGTTGAAGTTGGGATTCAGTCGGTATTGTTATTTGTAAAGGTTCCGGACGAAAAGAAAGACAATAAAGGCACCGAGGCTTTAAACGATGACGGACTGATGCAAGAATCCGTTAGGTTTATCAAAAAGGATTACCCGGATTTGCTGGTTATGACCGATGTGGCGATGGATCCATATTCCTCATACGGACATGATGGCATTGTGGAAGATGGCGAAATTGTGAATGACCCTTCGGTGGAGGTGCTTGCACAGATGGCTGTGAGTCATGCCAAGGCCGGAGCTGATATGGTGGCGCCGTCCGACATGATGGATGGCCGGATTGGAGCCATGCGTGTAGCATTGGATGAAGCCGGATTTGAGAATACCAGCATCATGGCGTACAGTGCAAAATATGCTTCTTCTTACTACGGTCCATTTCGTGATGCCCTGGATTCTGCTCCGGGATTTGGGGACAAAAAAAGCTACCAGATGAATCCGGCTAATGTGGACGAAGCCCTGCGTGAAGTGGAGCTGGACATTCAGGAAGGAGCCGATATTGTAATGGTAAAGCCGGGAATGCCTTATCTGGATGTGGTGCGGGCCGTAAAGCAGAACTTCAACATTCCGGTTTCGGTTTATAACGTCTCCGGTGAATATGCCATGATTAAAGCAGCTGCTGAAAAAGGCTGGCTCAATGAAGAAGAGGCCATGATGGAAGCACTGTTAGGATTCAAAAGAGCCGGCGCTGATTTAATTGCCACTTATTTTGCGAAGGCTGCTGCCCGTATTATTCATAAATGGTGATCGTGAATTTTTCTTGATTCTAAGGGGAAGCTGGAGCTTCCGGACAGTTGTTGCGAAGCAGGAGCTTCGCAACGAGAAGAAAAAGCATCCTAGGGTGATGGAAATTCATTAAGGCACGAAAGAAATTTTTAATTGATAAACAGAGATATGGATTACCCAAAGAGCAAAGAACTTTACGAACGAGCATCAAAAGTGATTCCCGGCGGAGTAAATTCTCCGGTACGGGCTTTTAACAGTGTGGGGGGAACACCCTTGTTTATCACCCGCGCTCAGGGATCGTATCTCTGGGACGAAGAAGGCAATCGATATATCGATCTCATCAGTTCGTGGGGACCAATGCTGTTGGGTCATGCGGAGCCGGATGTTATTAAAGCAGTTCAGCAAACCGCAGAAAACTCGACTTCATTTGGAGCACCGACCCGACTGGAAGTGGAGATGGCCGAGCTGATTTGCAGCTCTGTTCCGGGAGTGGATAAAATCCGGATGGTGAATTCAGGAACCGAAGCTACCATGAGTGCCATCCGTGTTGCTCGTGGATATACCGGGAAGAACAAGATCATTAAGTTTAAAGGAAATTATCACGGCCATGGCGATTCCTTTTTGATTGAAGCCGGAAGCGGTGCCCTCACCATGGGCGAGCCAAGCAGTCCCGGTGTTACGGAAGGAACAGCCAAAGACACACTGAACGCCGAGTACAACAACCTGGATTCCGTGAAGAAATTGGTGGAGGCCAATAAGGATGACATGGCTGCGATCATCCTGGAACCCATTGCCGGAAATATGGGATGTATTCCTCCTAATGAAGGATTCTTGGAAGGATTGCGAGCACTTTGTGATGAACAAAATATCGTACTCATTTTTGATGAAGTGATGACCGGTTTTCGTGTGGATTTCCGGGGTGCCCAGAAAGTGTACGGGGTTACGGCCGATATGGTAACCTATGGTAAAATCATAGGTGCCGGATTGCCGGTGGGAGCCTATGGCGGAAAAGAAGAAATCATGGATTATGTGGCACCGACAGGCCCGGTTTATCAGGCGGGGACCTTGTCCGGAAACCCGCTGGCTATGGCGGCAGGATTTACTCTTCTGAAGAAGCTGAAAGATCACCCCGAAGTGTATGACGAGCTGGAGAAGAAATCACAAGTACTGGCTACCGGCATAACTAAAATACTTCAAGAGTATGACATCCCTCACGCGATGAACCGGGTAGGCTCCATGATCGGGGTGTTTTACTGTGAAGGTCCGGTTGAGACTTTCGACGACGCCAACCACACCGATAAGGAACTGTTTGGTAGGATCTTTCATGGCATGCTGAAGCGGGGTGTTCACTTGCCTCCGTCTCCCTTTGAGGCTTTCTTTCTGGCTAATTCGCTGACAACAGACGATATCAGCTTTATATTGACGGCTTTTGAGGAGACGATTTCAGAGATAAAATCTGATTAACAGATTACTGGAAACGGGTTCCCTCTTGCACTTAATTTCCATTCTATTAACTTAGCTTTATCCATTCACAAACCGGATAAGGCTATGAGCACCATCACAGTCACCAAACGGATACATGCTCCCAAGGAACTCGTTTTTAAAACGGTTTCGGATATAAAGAACTTTTCCAAAGCGGTTCCTGATATTACAAACGTAGAGTTTTTGACAGAACAGGATTATGGAGTGGGAACCAAATTCAGGGAAACCCGTGATATGAACGGGCGGAAGGCCTCTACAGAACTTGAGGTGACTGAACTGGTCGAAAACGCTCACATTCGAATAGTATCTGATACCATGGGCACGATTTGGGATTCGCTATTCACCGTCGAAAAGAAAGAAGACGGAACGGAGCTCACGCTGATCATGGATACCAAAGCGTATAAACTCATGTCAAAAATTATCAACCCTTTTATGAAAGGCATGATGAAAAAAGCGCTTGAGAAAGATATGGACGCTGTGAAAAATTATTGTGAATCGAATAATTAGCTGATCTATATAAAGCCTGTTTACAAAGGCATTGGGAGAGTAATTACCTAAAACCTGTTCATTAAGGCATTAATGTGGAAATACCATCACTTCGTGTGTGCTTGGCAAACAGGTTCTTTAAAAAGGCTTAGAACCATTCACTTTACCGGATTTCAAAATATTTGCCTTCTCTTTTTTCTTTAAATCCTGTCAGTTACTGAACAAGAATTTGGTGGACTCCTGATATCAATGACGATATTCAGTCTATAATTACCTGCGATTTTAATAGGCAAATCTGAGCTGTTTTATAAAGCAGTTACGTAGGGCTATTGTGCATGAAATAATTAAAAGACAAAAACTATATAAATGATAACGATGTTAAAGAAATTACCAGTTCTGAGCATATCACTGGCCATCCTGTTGACGGGTTGTGGAACCACCATAGAAACAACTATGACGAAAAAATGGGAAAAAGAACGAATATTCGATTCTGAAGAAGATAAATCATTTTCCCAAATGTACATGACTGATGATGGTTCGGCCGTGACTGTAATCTCACCGGGTGGGGTGCAGGCTGTAAATGTTGAAGGTGAAACAATAGCAGAAGAAAAAAGAGCAGATTTCTACACAACTTTTCTGAATGAAAACACCGGCCTTGATCGCCTGACTGATAAGGTTACTTACATTTACATTCCTCACCGGCATGCATTGCTGGAGTTTAATTATGCCAGCTTCTCAGAATCCGTAAGCTACATTGATCTGGAAAATAAGAATGTAAAATGGATGGCTGATGACCTGAAATGGAGTCTTGAAAGGTATCAGGCATTTGCACGTTCCTTATCTAAAGGATTAAACTTTGGCGGGCAGTTAGCAACTGGTGCTGCAGCTGAAGTAATGTTACCGGAACGGTTTGTAGGAAACCTGACCCGGATAATACCGGAACTGGATGCTTTTATTTTTAAAACACTGGATGGCCTTAAGCTTATTAGTTTAAAAGATGGAAGTGTAATATGGACTAATAATAAATTTGATGGGGGCTTGGTGGAGATTATTTATGATAAACCAAGTAATAGTCTGGTTGCCGTTAATAGAGATGATGATGCATTTGCAGTGAAAGGGCTTCAGTTTAATAAACAACTGATGCGCATTGATGCAAGTACGGGACAAACAATTTGGGAAAACTCATACGATGGTAATATCCGTGAAAAACTGGATGGGGTAGGAGTTTGGGCAGACCGTAGGACGGATATCCGGTTAAAGGATGGAAACATCATGATCAATTTTCTGAATGTGGAGGTCTATGATTTTGAGACTGGTGAAAAACACTGGCAGACAACAACAGGAAATGACAAACTTCTGGATATGGTAGCCCCCGAAATGCAAGTCATGAATTTGTTTGCGTTTCCGGAGATTGAGGACGGGAAATTATATCGCGTAACACATGAGAATACCAGTCTTGGCGGGGTTGATGTCGTGATCGAAGCCTATGATTATGATTCCGGTAATCTGCTTTGGAAAACGGATAAGATTACCCGCAACGACCCGGTTAATGATATGGTCGTGGAAGGAGATCATTTGATTGCTTCAACTACCGCCTCAGAAGGTATCATCGCTTTTGATCTCTCGACTGGGGAGGAAGTATGGCAATATACCGGCTTTGGAAAACATGGCATTCAGTTTAAGATGGAAAAAGCAAATGGAACTGTTATTGCCGCAGGCTTCGGGAATATAGTTTCGCTAAACACAGATAATGGAGAACCGATTTATAAGCTCTCAACTTCGGATATTGGATTGGGAGATCTCAACGATATGGATAAAAAAGGAAACGCATTACTGGTATCGGGAAGCAAAGGTTTTGGAAGTTTTGATCTGTCAGACGGTTCCGAAAAGGCTTCCATCCCAACTCCAAGCGGTGGCATTATGAACATACATGAAAGTCAGGGTTTGGTGCTCATTCAACCCAAACCAAATTATGGTGATGCAAAGTATCCGGTAGATGACGCCTATCATTTGGTTGACCTTCAGAATGAAATGTTACTGGGAACCCTTGGCAATGGCAACCGTCGGGGGGTACAAGTGTCTCCTGATTTTAGTCATTTGTATGTATTGACCAATGGTAAAATCATGATGTATTCTGCGAACTAACTCCATAAATCCTTTAGAAAATTACAGGAAAAGACCGGGTGAAAGCCCGGTCTTTTATTGTGAAAGGCAGGATTTAAAAGAGCTTGAGAATGACAGGATGAGTGTAAAATATTATTGCGTATCGATTTATTAGCTGATCTCATGTAACCTGGCTCACAACTAATCGTTTTACAATGAACTCTGAGAACAAAAAAAATAACGGGTTCATGAAGAAATTTCTTTATTTAGTGCCACTTCTTTTTCTGATGTTGTCAAATATAAGAATTGCCACTGCACATCCCTGGGGCGGATTGGTTATCGATCAACAGGGTAATATTTACTTCACCTTTATTTATCCTTTCGTAGATGACGATCACTACGCCTGTGTCTGGCAAATAGATGATCAGCAGAACCTGAAGCAAGTGCTGGAATCTTCTCATTCTCCCAGCGACATCATCCTTTCGCGAAGCCCGGATCGGGTGATTTATGGTGCAGAAAGAAATAATGCCGCGGGTGGTTTTCAGGCAAGGCTATGGAAGGTTAATGGTTCAGGTAATGAACTCTTCATTAATCCTACTACGAATGAAGATGTTTTTTTCATTCAGGCTTATGCCGTAGCTGAAGATGGAATGGGTTACTTTGCTCGGGAGAACCGGCTGTTCGAGCGGAGTGATGGTGGAGAGGTAACCGAAATTGAAATACCATCAGACATTGACCGCATTGATGACCTCGCTTGGGGATTGAGTAACAAGCTGTACATTCTGGACAGGAAAAGCATCAAGGTCATGGAAGAAGACGGATCTGTTTCGGTTTTAGCTACTGGTTTAAAGGATGATAATCCCGAAAATATCCCGTTCTCCGGAGCAAATATACTGTTCGATTTTACAGTAGACGAAACCGGAAATGTGTACCTGGCCTATTATGGAAACAGGAGAGTGTTGAAGGTGAATCCGGCGGGGGAGGTATCTGTATTTCTGGAATCGGAAGGGCCGTGGTCACCCCATGGAGTAGATGTTTTTAACGGGGAGGTGTATGTACTGGAGTCAACGTTTGGAACTTCGAAGTGGTGGGAGTTTTGGGAGGATGATGTAATTATTCCCCGTGTTCGAAAGGTGGATGCGAATGGAGATGTATACACTGTTTTTGAATATAAGCCGGACCGGAAGAATTAGCCGAGATTTAGAAGAGCGGTAACAAACCGGAGCCCTACTTCAACTCCACGATCGTACAACCAGACCCGCCACGCTCAATAGGTGCCGTTTCCACATTCTTGACATCACTACGGGTGTTGAGGTAGCTCTGTATTTGGCTGCGTAAAATTCCATCACCTTTTCCATGGATGATTTCCACCTGATTCATATTTCGGTACACGGCGCGGTCGATATATTGAGTCACTTCGTGTAAGGCATCCTCTGTTCGCATTCCCCGCACTTCGATAGATGGCTTCACCATTTCGGTAGTCAGGCTATTATCGCCCACCATGATTGAAGAACGGGCTTTGGATTTCTTCTTTTTCTGTTTTTCTACCTTAACCAGGTTTTTGTATTTGGTTTTGAGTCGGAGTCCGCCTGCCTGAACCACCGCGTTGTTACCATTAATCTCCACCAACTCACCGGTCGTATTTCCATCTTTGAACCGAACATGATCTCCTTTTTGGGGCGGATCGTCGGTTACTTGTTCGCGCTCCTCTTTCCGGTCTTCTATTTCTTCCAGAGAACGATTTATATCCTCTTTCTCCTGATCTACTTCTTTGCGGATTTCCTTGATCTCATCCTTATCGGCCTTGTTTTGCTCAACGATCTTCTGAACTGCCTGCTCCACACGTTGGTTGGCAGAATCCATAATCGACTTGGCTTCTTTCAGGGCCTTCTCCCGGATTTTCTCTTTGTCTTTCTCGATAGCCTGAATTTTATTCTCATACTTTTTGCGCTCTGATTCCGCTTTATCCTGCAACCTCGAGTACTTCTCTTTCAAGTCGGCAGCCTGCTGAGATTTGGTTTCCAGCTCGGTGATCAAAGATTCCATCTTGTCTTTGGCTTCTCCCAGCAGCACGCGCGATCGCTCCAGCACTTTCTTATCCAGGTTCATCCGTTCGGCTATTTCAAAAGCATAACTGCTGCCGGGAATTCCTTTCTTGAATTTATAGGTGGGGGAAAGGGTAGCCTGATCAAACTCCATGGAGCCATTCACGGCTTTGGGATGCTCGTGGGCAAATACCTTCAGCGAGCCGTGATGCGTCGTTACAATGATCTTGCCATTTCGATCCAGCAGCTTCTCAATAAACGACTGAAACAAGGCTCCGCCTTCTTCGGGGTCAGTTCCTGCAGCCGCTTCATCAATAAGCACCAGGCTTCCGGGTTCAAATTCTTCTAAAGTTTCCCGCATCCATTTTAAGCGGGATGAGAAGGTACTCAGATCATTCTCTATGGATTGATCATCTCCCAGATCCACAAAAAGTCCGGAGAAAATGGGGATTTCGGATGTGGGATCGGCAGGCACTCCATAACCGGATTGAATCATCAGCGCCAGCAGGCCCACGGTTTTCATGGCTACGGATTTACCCCCGGCATTAGGACCGGTAATCATCAGGCACTGCTCGTCTTCCTCAAGGCGCAGAAAAAGCGGGATGATGGTTTCCTTGTCTTCTTTCTTTTTTGCACTCAGATTCTTGAGCCGAAGAATAGGATTGTAAGCTTCCTTAACGCTCAAATACTGATTTTTGGCGATGATGGGAATTTGCCCGTCCAGCTTTTGAGTGAGTTTAGCTTTGGCAAAAACCACATCAATTTCGGCCAGGAAAGAGAGGTTCTGATTAATGTAATCCGAGTTATTATTCACGTGACGGGTCAGCTCTTTCAGGATGCGCTCAATTTCACGCTGTTCTTCAGCCTCAAACTGCCGGATTTCATTATTCAGGTTCAGTGCTTCTACCGGTTCAATGTAAACCGTTTGACCGCTGGCCGAAACATCATGCACAAAGCCCTGGATCTTTCGCTTAAATTCAGCCTGAATTGGAATTACCATACGTCCATTACGGATTGTTGGTCCTTCATCCGATGCCATGCCATCCTTGCTGGCATCTTTCATCGATCGGTTGATGGTGGTCCGTAAATCTGACTTCCGCTTGTTTAATTTCTTTCGAATGGCTCGTAATTCCGGGCTGGCATTATCACGCAGTTCACCGTGTTCTGTAACTTTTTCCTTTATACTTTTTTCGAGCTCCTTCATTGGGATAAGGCCTTCGGAAAGTTTGGCCATTCGGGGTAGTTGTTCGGAACGAGCTTTAAAAAAGCTTTTTACCTGTCGCGACATGGACGATATTTTCAGAATATCCACAAAAGCAGGGAGGGGGATAATACTTCCTTCAGCCTTTGCGGCACCGAGGTAATCCCGGACTTCGGGAAATTCCCCTAAAGGGAAGGGGTCGGCTGAGGCAATCACTTCCAACATCTCTTTAGTTTGTTCGGTCAGCAGTTCCACCCGCCGGGGGTTGGATGTGGGAGAAAGAGCCTCCATCAGCTCCTCCGAACGCACCGATTGGGTTAATTCGAGGGTTGCCTGCCGGATTTGGTCGAAACCGAGCTTTTCTAAAAGGGAGTCAGGGTAAAGTTTCATTCAGGAGTTTAGTTGCCTTTAATTAGCCTAACAAAGATAAGGGGAATATGGTTGTATATCGACGTTGAATTGAGGAAGAGAATAAGAGGTGGGATAGGTCTCTGTTACTAATGAGAGAGATAAGACATGGAGTTGGAAGCCGGAGCTTCCAATTTTCGTCCCCAAGCAGGGGCTTGGGGACGAGGGAATTGTTGTTCAATAATTAATTTTTGGATCGGCGTTCCACAATTTCATCTAACGTTATAGAATTTCTTTGATCTAAAGCATTCTTTACGAATTTAAATTGATAATATCCGTAGTGATAAGCATTCATCCCTAACTGAGCGTAATTTTCATTGAAATATTCTTCCTCTGAAACTCCATCCGGTGCCGGGTTTTCAAGGAAATTAACCAGTGCATTTACTTTTGGTTCTATTGTATCAAGAAAATTTTGCCCTTCCTCAGAACTTTGAAGATACGCCACAGTAATTTCATTGGCTTCATTTTCACTAAAATACCTATCGGAGTTGATTTCTCCATCCATCTGATATTGGCCCCAATGTGCAAACTCATGGTAGTAGAAAAAAGTGTTAAAGAAGGTTTGAAAAAATTCTCTTCCCTCCATATCTGCAGCATTTGCAAAATCAAGCATAACGGTTTTCATTTCAACTGGCAGATCTTCAAACCAAGGAACAACGACTTCATTATTTGTGGGATTATAAAAGATAAGGTAAGGTTCATTCCTGACGCTAATTGATGGAATATTCCCCGTATCTACTCCACGTTCATCCAACATGTACTTTAGCTCGTTTGCCATCTTCTGACCTTTTTCTACTAATTCCTGCTTATAAGTAGGTGGATCTATAGAAGTGGTTTCTGAGTTTTCTGTTTTGCAAGAAGTAAAAAGTACAAGTATAAAGATGAGTATGTATTTCATATATAGCTATGACATTGTTATTAATTGGCAGATAATAAATAATTTATATAATTAGTTAAACAGATTAAATAATATTAATCTTTTAGCCCTAATATATTTGCATGTTATTCTCAAATATAGCTCGTCTATAGATTACGAAGGAAAATTGAGGGATAGCGAATGTGGAAGCCGGAGCTTCCCATTTTCGTCCCCAAGCTGGAGTTTGGGGACGAGTAAAGCCTTGGGAAGAGAGATTGGGTAGGCGTTACACTGATTAAGTTGAATTTACATAGAGTACTTTATACCACCGAGTACCCAGCGGCCAGGCATGGGGGCTCCCAGGATTTCCTGATATTGAGTATCGGTCAGGTTCAGAACTTCCATATATACTTTAAAGCGATCTCCGAAAAGGGTATATCCCACATTCAGATTCGTGATAAAATATTTATCCGGTACTTCTGCATTAATCAGTTCTGCTGACTCCTCAGAGCGGACATTAAAGGAAGACTGGGAGTTAATGGATAAAGGTCCTGCCTGAAGGCTCAGGTCCAGGCTTGCCTGGTGCTCGGGGTGATTGGCAATATATCTTGATACCGTATTTTGATCACTGGTGGTATTGATGTAGGTATAGCTAACCTGCGAGCGAAGGGTGCTATTGGATGCAAACTTTTGAGTGAATGCTGAAAGCAGTTCTACTCCGGTTACATCACTTTCAGAGATATTGGATGCATAAAAGTATTCGGCATCTGCCATCAGGTTATCGGCATTATCTATCTGATTTGAGTTAGTCAGGCTGTAATCAATCAGGTTAGAGGAACTGCGGTAAAAGAAAGTGGGAGAAAACCGGAGCTGGGCAATCGGAGTCCAGTCAAAGCCAATATCAAAAGAAGTGGATTCTTCAGGGAGTAAATCCGGGTTTCCGACATTTCTTCCGGGAGTCAGGTTTGGAATTTGGTGAGAAATATATCGCTCGGTGAAATCACCTTCCCGGATGGCCCGTCCTACAGACGAACGCAGTACAATAGAGCCCAGATCAAATGAAGCACTAACCTGAGGAAGAAAGCTCAAATCACTGATAGGGTTGAACTGTAACCGCAGGCTGGAGGTCATGCTGAGGCCGAAATCAAAGTTCATGGTGTGGATGCCATACACTCCCCAAGATGTATTTCCGTGGTTACCTCTGTCGGTACTCTCGATTTCTTTATTCAGCACTTGAGCACCGGCCATAAACCGCATGTATCTCAGAGAAGAAGAAAGAGTATTCAGTTGATTGGTATTTAATTCGTATTGGTGTGAACCGTTTACATAAAAAGCCCCGGTCTGATGTACGTTGGCTGGAGACAATGCGGAATTAAAGTCGAATACATCCTCAACATCGCGATAGGAAGCTGTAAACTCGGACCGATGAACACCATTTTCATAAGTCAGTTCGGTAAGGGCCCATCGGCTTTCAATTTGCTCTTCCGATTCATCGTAAATACTGCGGGTATAAAAATAACGAGCATTGAAATCCCGATTCTCCACACCTCCACGGGTGTACCAGGTCCAGTTATCATTCAGCTTCACCGACATAGCCGACGAAAGATTGGTGATGTCGAAATAGGAATTAAAAGTTTCGGCAGAGGATACACCCTCATCAAAGCCGGGATTCCGGAAAGACTCTCCGTCCGATTGTGCTGTTCGGAAGGAAGTACTGAACCTCCAGTTTTTCCTGGCTACGCCAACGCTTGCATCCAGGATTTGCAGGTTGTGTTCACCGGCTGCCACGTCCACGTTTGTGCGGGTTTGCAGGCTCTCCGGGGCTTCCGAATCTTTCATTAAGTAGGCTTTGGTCTTAATATGAACCACTCCGCCAACAGCATCGGCACCGAAAGAGGTGCTGGCTGGTCCGCGAATCAGCTCAATTTGTCCGATTTCAGATAAAGCCACCGGAATATTGGTGTTGAAATGAGCGGTCAAAGGGTCGTTAAGGGGTACGTTGTCAAGCATAAAAAGCACTTGGGAAAAGGTGCTTCCTCTCACGCCCACATCGGCTTGTACTCCAAAGCCGGCACGTGCATTAATATTGATACCTGGAAGGCTGCGTAAAAGATCATCTACCGACTGCACCGGCATATTCTGAATATCAGTTTGTGTGATGACGGCAACACTTTTCCCACTTTCGGATATGGTGGTTGTGATGCGTGAGGCCGTTACGTCAATGGAGTCAAGTTCAGCGGTTAGCTGCCCAATAGCCGGACAGGTTATTAGAAATGAAAGAACAATAGCGATTAAGATTCTCATAGGTCTATTTAATTGAATAGTATTTTGGGGTCCTCAGGAAAACGTTCAAAGATAATAAAGGAGCATCTGTAAAGACGAATCAGAAAGACATTTAATTTATAATTTCGTGAGTTCGATCTGCGAAACCAATGGTTTACTTACTCCATGATTGCCCCTACATTAATGGAAACTAAAGACTAAGACTATGAAGTTACCGCTATATCAGGTTGATGCCTTTACGAACAAACTTTTTAATGGAAATCCGGCAGCGATTGTCCCGCTAACGGAGTGGCTCTCAGACGATCTAATGCAGCAGATTGCCGCGGAAAATAACCTTTCAGAAACCGCCTTTTTTGTTGAAGAGGGTGATGGATATCGCCTGAGGTGGTTCACTCCGGCTGTTGAGGTTGATTTATGCGGACATGCCACACTGGCGACGGCTCATATACTATTTGAGGAGCTGGGATATGATAAAGACGAAATCATATTCAAAACGCGCAGTGGACTGCTGACTGTAAAGAAAGAGAACGGCCACCTGTCGATGAACTTTCCTGCCGTGGAACCGGAACAAGCCGAAGGCCCGGCTATCCTGTTTCAGGCGCTGGGTATTGAGCGGACTTCAAACGTTTATAAGTCGGATGACTACATGATTGTGCTGGATTCTGAAGAAGAAGTGACCAATCTTCAGCCCGATTTTCGCATGCTTAACGAAGTTGATGCCCGGGGGATTATCGTGACGGCTCCCGGAGATGATGCAGATTTCGTCTCCCGGTTTTTTGCCCCCCAGTCTGGCATTGATGAAGACCCCGTAACCGGTTCGGCTCATACCAAAACAACACCGTACTGGAGTCGTGAACTGGGAAAAACGGTGATGAAAGCCCGACAGATTTCAGAAAGAGGGGGTGACCTGACTTGTCGGCTCAAAGGGGACCGGGTTGATATTTTAGGACAGGCGGTAACCTATCTGAAAGGGGAGATTTTCCTTGGTTGAGATTTTGATTCTATTGGCATTGGGACTGGCTGCGGGAGTGCTGGCCGGACTTTTAGGTATTGGAGGGGGAATCATTTTCACCCCGGTGCTTTTCTTTTTATTTGAAGCCGAAGGGGTGGAAAATCCGGTACTTTGGACGGTGGCATCCGGCTTGTTCTGCACGTTTGTGGCTGCTTCCGGAAGCACTATTCGGCAATATGTTCAGAAACATGTTTTTTGGCTGGAGGGAATTAAGCTTGGAGCACTGGGAGCCGTGGGTGTGTACATTGGGAAGCTGCTGATCACTTCACCATATTACAGTCGCACCGAATTCGTGATATTTTTCAGCTGTATGCTGATTTATGTGGCCTTTATGATGTTCCGCCGTGGCAGCGATAAAGAGAATGAGTACGACCGGGAGTACACCCGCATGGGATTTAAAGAAACATCAATTACCGGGGGGTTAGGCGGATTTGTAGCTGCTTTAGCCGGTGTTGGCGGCGGCGGGATTATGGTTCCCATCATGAACCTGTTTTACAAACAACCTTTTCGCAAAGCAGTAAGCGTTTCTCATTTAGCGATGATTATTATGGTGACCTCCGGTTGGTTGCAGCTGGCTTTTGAGCCCGGAGCCATTTCAGGGATAACGGAATTCTCTGTGGGTTATGTGGATTTCGGGGCGGCATTACCTCTTTCTCTGGGAGGATTAGCCGGTGGATTTGGTGGCGCTTTCCTGAATCACAAAATAAACCGTACATACCTGCAATGGGGATTTGCAGTACTTGCCGTGGCCATGGCCGGCCGGTTGATTTGGGGAATTCTGTAGCTATATTCGGAATCATAAAGAGATATAAATGAAAATAGGCTACATCACAAAACAGAATCCTTTAAACCGGAAAGCATATTCCGGAACGCATTATTATATGTTAAAGGCGCTGGGGAAAAGCTTTGAAGAGGTAGTTCCATTCGGCCCGGTTGATTCCAACTATAAAATCATCCCGAAGGCAAAAGGCCGATTGCTTCGATTACTGACGGGTAAGGTGTACAAATACCAGTATGATATCGGGCTGGCCAAACGTATGGCTTCCATCATTGATCAAAAAATTACGGAACATCAGCCCGATGCGCTATTGGCCTCGTTGATGAATCCGGAGATGGCGTATGTGAAATCGGATGTGCCCTTTTACCTAACTTCAGACGCCACCTCCGTTTTGTTGAATGAAGTGTATGGCAGTCATTCCAACCTTCATCCATTAAGCATTAAAGAAGCCATCCATCTCGAAAAAAAAGCGTTTGAGAAAGCCGCTAAACTTATACTTCCCCTCCAATGGCTGGCCGATTCTGCGATGAAAGACTTTGGGGTTCCATCATCCAAAATAGAAGTGATACCCTACGGAGCTAATCTGGATACTGAAATTTCAGAAGATGAAGTGGAGCAGCTACTTCAACACCGCCGGCAATCATCAAAAGTAAAGTTGCTCTTTGTAGGTATTCGCTGGGAAGAAAAAGGAGGTTCTTTTGTAGTGAAAGTGTTGCGCTCACTGTTAGAAAAAGGAATGAACGCCGAATTGAACATTGTAGGCTGTGAACCTGATATCCCCAACAAACCTGAGGGGATAAACATGATCGGGTTCGTGGATAAGGAGACAGAAGAGGGTAGAACACGTTTGGATCAGCTCTATAAAGAAGCCACATTTTTTATCATGCCCACCCAAGCCGAGTGTGTGGGGATGTCGTTTATAGAAGCCGCCTCGTACGCATTACCGGCAATTGGTTCTGAAACCGGAGGCGTTCCCGAAGCCGTTTCGGATCATGAAACCGGGCTAATTTGCAGGTCTTCACACACCCCGGATGAAGTGGCTGATTGGATTATGGCTGTCCGAAAGGATGAGCAGAGATACAGTAACTTATCTGAGCAAGCTTATGCCCGATATAAAAGTCAGATGAATTGGGGGAATTGGAGTAGAAAAGTGAAAGATGTGATCACACTTCTCCACTAATTCTCCGAAGACTCCGCCATCCGGGTAGCCTGCCAGACAACTGCTTTCCATTGACCGTTGCGCTTCTCAAAGAATCCGCTGTTGAGGTAGTAGCTTGTGTCCACACCCGATTCGGAAGGGGTTTCGGCTATTAACCGGAAAGTGAGAGCTGCCGTATTATCGAAAATTTTCACCTGGAGGTTATCAAAAGAATAAGCAGGGCCTGCTGATTCTGCGGTATCCGATTCGGAATCCATCATCCCATCCATAATCACATCTTTCCCGTGGCGGGTGCCTGCCGATCCTGTATATATCAGGTCTTCGGCCCAAAGCCGGTCGTGCATGTCGGGATCATCTACATTTGTCAGGAACTCATCCAATAGCTCAGTCAAAGCTGCTTTTTCTTGCTGGGGATTGATCTGTGAGCAGCTGCTCAAAAAAGCGATTAATATAAATACAAATAAGCCCGATAAACTGATAGGTAGTTGTTTCATTATTGAATCATTTTGTTGGTAACTGGATGCCATTATAGTGTTTCAGAGTGAGACATGCAGTTGCAGTCTGTGTAATCCAAAAAAATGCGATTAAAAAAAGAAGCCCCGATCAAGAGGCTTCTTCTGTTGTTAGCAATCTATAGCTTGAATGAAGCTATATTCCAGTAAAATTCAGTGGTTCACGGAGATACCATTCCCATGGCATCGGGGGCGAACCGGTTCAATGGCAACTCCTTAGTCCATGATTTTGCGGAGGAAAGCCGGCTGGTCGGTGTCATCCTTGCGGATGCGTTCCGTGCGGCTCTGGAATGGCGCGATGTTATCCTGCGCCTCACTTTTTTGCTCCTCTTCTTCAGGGACCTCAATGCTGTCTTCTTGCTTGCGCACGTTTAAATCGCGGCGCAGGTAAGACGGAGTGTCTAATTTTTTAAGGTTGTTTTCACCCTTGTAATAATCACCGGTACCACGCTGAAAGCGGTTAGGCACATCGGGTTTCTTGCTGCTGGTTTGCATGTTAGCCTGTGCATTTTCAGCTGCTTTGTTCAGCGAGCCTTTATCATTGCCGGCTACTTTAGCAGTGGTTCGGTCTTCGGCTAGATCAAAACCGGTGGCAATAACGGTCACACGGATGTCTTCGCCAAAGTTCTCATCCAGTACCGTACCCAGGATGATTTCGGCATTTTCACCGGCTTCATCATGGATGATGTTGGTAGCCGTGGTGGTTTCGCGCATTCCAAGGTTGGAACCGGCGGAAATATTCACCAACACGTTGCGGGCTCCGCGAATGCTTACTCCGTCCAACAGCGGAGAGTTAATAGCAGCACGAGCGGCTTTCTCGGCACGGTCGGCACCTTCAGCTGTTGCTGATCCCATAATGGCAGCTCCACCGTCGCTCATGGTTGTGCGAACGTCGGCAAAGTCAAGGTTAATCAGACCCGGCATCAGGATAAGATCACTGATACCCCGCGTTGCGTTGTAGAGAACCTCATTTGCCATTGCGAATGCATCCATAAGAGATGTGTTTTCGTCGGCGATATCGAGTAGTCGCTCATTCGGAATCACTATTACCGTATCGCAATTTTTCTTCAGTTCGGTGATGCCTTCCAAGGCATATTTTTTCCGAACTTTACCCTCACATTCAAAAGGGGTGGTTACAATACCCACGGTAAGTATGCCACGGCGCTTGGCGATTCCGGCAACCACGGGAGCTCCCCCGGTTCCGGTTCCACCGCCCATTCCGGCCGTTACAAATACCATGTCGGCATTTTCGATAGATTCTTCGATTTCATGGCGGTTTTCTTCTACCGCTTCACGTCCGATTTCGGGACGTGCTCCGGCTCCAAGCCCATTGGTAAGTGCCGAGCCTACCTGAACCTTGATATCTGCCATGCTGTTCTTCAGGGCCTGTGCGTCGGTGTTCAGAGCGATATACTCCACACTTTCAAGGCCCATGTTTATCATATTGTTTATGGCGTTACCGCCACCGCCGCCAACGCCGATCACTTTGATCTTGGCGTTTTCCTGGCTCTGTTCGTCAAAAAAGAAACGTGAATTGTTAGCCATTGTTAACTCCTATTTGAGTTGTTGTATTTTACTGGATTGTTATTATTGTAGATGATTGCTGCAGGAAACGAGTCGTCATTGCGAGAAATGAGCTTTGCGAATGCCGAAGCAATCTCCTTGACCCACTTGGGGATTTTTTAAAGGGAGATTGCGTCGTCGCAAGGCTTTCAAGCCTAACTTTATACAGAGTTGGCTCCTCGCAATGACAATCTTTATTTACTTCTGTTTCCATAGCGCTTTGATTGCTGATTTTACTTCTAAAGCTCTTTGAACCAACTTTTCATGCGGTCGGTGATTTTCTGCATCACTTGTTCCACGTTGGTTCCTTTCGATGATGATGGCATCATCGTTTGATTGTTCGCAGTACCTGAACGAAGAGCGTGCATCACCAATCCTACACCGGTGGCGTAAATCGGGCTGTTTACTTCTTCCTTCAGTCCACCTGTGATACCTAATGGGATTCCCACTTTGGCATCCAGTCCTAATATTTCGTTTGCAAGGGGACATACATTCTTCACAAGCGATCCGCCGCCGGTAATAACGACGCCGGCACTCATCGAGTCAGCATATCCGCTGCGCTTAATTTCAATTCCCACGATTTCCAGGATCTCTTCCATCCGAGCCTGAACAATCTTGGCGAGAATACTCTTTGTGATTTCCTTTGGAGGACGTCCCGCAATGCCGGGTACCGTTATGACTTCATCCTCTTCGATCAGATCAGCATAACTTTCGCCGTGCTTGCGTTTCAGGGTTTCGGCCTGATCGTCAAGCACGCTGAGCCCGAGACGAATGTCGTCGGTTACTTTTTGTCCGGCGATGGCAATTACGGCCGTATGGCGGATCGTGTTATCCTGGAAGATGGCCACGTCGGTAGTTCCTCCTCCGATATCCACCAGCACCACACCGGCTTCTTTTTCCTCTTCGTCCAACACGGAGTAGGAGGAAGCCAGGGGTTCTAAAATGATGTCGGCAACCTGGTATCCGGCGCGTTCCACACAGCGATAAATGTTTTTGGCCGCAGATACCAGTCCGGTTATGATGTGAACTTCGGCTTCCATACGCATACCGCTCATTCCTACCGGATCACTGATTCCATCCTGCCCGTCCACTACAAACTCCTGTGGAATTACGTGCAGAATCTGCTGGTCAGTCGGAAGCATGATGCGCTGGCAGTCTTCAAGAAGGCGCTCTACATCTTTAGCTGTAATTTCGTTGTCTTTGTTGTTGATGGTGATTACGCCTTTGCTGCGCATACTGCGGATATGATCGCCGGCAATACCCACATTCACCGAGTTTACCTGTATACCGGAAGCCAGTTCTGCCTGGGCAATGGCATCTTTGATGGCATTTACGGTTTTATCGATGTTCACCACCACGCCACGGTTCAGGCCATCACTTTGAGCTTTGCCCACCCCGAGGATGTGAATCCGTTCTTGTTCATCGATTGAAGCTACGATTGCGCAAATTTTGGTGGTCCCGATATCGAGACCTACCATGATGTTTTCATGTTCTTCCATGACGATCCGCTGTGTTTTTGTTGATTGCTAATTTTCTTTTCTGGGTTGATGGCGAAGCCAAGTCAGAGTAAAAGTCTGAGACAGAATCTTTCTTCCGTAATCCTTTGTCCGGTTCCGTTAGCAGAGTATTCAAAAGACTCCCTGCCTGCTTTATCCGTTCCGCCCGCTCTGCTTGTTCCGTTCTTCCACCTCGTTCCGTATGCTCTGCGTCGGAACGATTAGACGATTCTTCTTTCAGCATAGAATATCCCTGAACATCGGCGAACGATATGTGATTGAAATCAAATTTCACGGGTCACCACCTGATTTGTAAACCGGAGATCAACTTGTCGCATCGATTGAATGCCTTTCACCTTAATTACATCCGTATAAAAGGCTTTCCAGTTCTCCAGTTTGGTTTGAAAGTCATTTCGGCCAAACAGCAGCTTCACTCCATTTTCATGACTTAAAGCTACCACGCCGTCGGTTTCATCATATACCACTTCGCTGATGGTAGTCCATCCAAAGCCATCTATTTTGGCTCGCATCAAAAAATCTCGTACCTGTGCAAAGTCTTCTGTCTTGATTGTATCACCAGATGTTGTGCTGTATCCATACAAAAGCGGAACATCCTGCGTTTTTCCATCCAGTATGGGTAAACGTACGCCCTCGGCATCCACATACATTCGGTCGGATCCATTCACCAATAGGGCAATGGGCTGTCGTTCTGCTACAGTGAGCCGCAAATCACCGCTTGGTTCGATATAGGGTTTCACCGATCGTACGTAATCCAATTTTTCTACCCGCTGAACAACTACATCCAGGTTCAAACTGTCCGGCTTAATGCCCATTGGAATATCCGCAGCTTGCTTCACCTGCTCATAGCCGGTGTAGTACAAGCTGTTTACCTGCACATCCTGCACGGTCACATTCCTGTTCCAGTAGAGCGCAGCAAGCACAGCAATTCCCGTTACCATCAATACGGTGGTAATCCAGGGGAGCAGGCTTTTATTTGATCCTTGGTTGCTCAACTACTTGGCTTTTGGTTTGAATTTCCCTGATTTCAATGCTTCCACGAACTCTTCGCCAAAGCGATAAATATCTCCGGCACCCATCGTGATGATGATGTCGCCGGGTTCTGCAATTTCTTTCAGAGTTTTGGTGACGTCCTCTTTATTCTCGACGTACATTACATTCTTGTGGCCATACTGTTCAGCGGTATCCGCAATCAATTTCCCGGTTACACCTTCAATAGGCTGTTCGCGGGAGGGATACACATCGGTCACAATCAGCATCTCCGCATCAAAAAACGAGAGTCCAAATTCCTTGTATAAATCCTGGGTACGTGAGTACAAGTGCGGCTGAAAAACAGCAACTACCCGGCGATCGGGCCAGCCTTTGTTTGCCGCCTGTAAGGTCGCATGAACTTCGGTCGGGTGATGAGCATAATCATCAATCACCATACAGCCGTTATCATACTTCAGTTGGAAGCGACGGAATACACCTTCATATCGCTCCAATCCTTTCTTAATCAGCTTAAAATCAATATCGAGCTCTAAACCTGTTGCGATAGCAGCAAGGGCATTTTTCACATTATGCTCGCCGGGAGCTTTCAGTGTGACCACTCCAAGTTTATCATCTTCCCAGATCACAGAAAACGTACTGGTAAAAGCATCAGAACGAATATCGGTGGCACGAAGCTGAGCTTGGGGTGTTAGCCCATAGGTGATCACCCGCTTCTCTAATTCCGGCAAAATGCTTCGGACGTTAGGATCATCCAAACAGACGATAACCGCTCCGTAAAAGGGCACCTTGTTGGCGTAATCGATGAACGCCTGTTTCACATCTTCAAGATCATCGTAGATGTCAAGGTGTTCGGCTTCAATATTCGTGATAATGGCCAGAGAAGGAGAGAGGCGTAGGAAGGTGCGGTCAAACTCATCAGCCTCCACGACAATCAAATCTCCTTTACCTACCACAGCGTTGGTTTTGTCGAAACTGTGTACTTTGCCGCCTACAATAATGGTCGGGTCGTAATTTCCATCCTGGGTTACATGGCCCACCATAGTGGTGGTTGTAGTTTTGCCATGGGTGCCGGCTACGCCAATACCGAACTTCATTTTCATTAGCTCGGCCAGCATTTCTGCTCGTTTGATGGTCGGGATACGCTCTTCAATAGCCGCTTTGGTTTCTACATTCTCATCGGCTTTAACGGCACTGGTGTAAACAACCACGTCAGCCCCTTCAATATATTCAGCCTTATGACCTTTGTGAACCGTAGCGCCGAGTTCCTGCAGGCGCTTGGTGGTCTCGGTTACCGCACCGTCCGAGCCGGTTACTTTATATCCGCGCTGCAACAATATTTCGGCCATCCCGCTCATACCAATGCCACCTATACCCACCATGTGGATATGTTTTGTGCGGCCAAATACGGGTTGTGTTTCGATGCGTTTTTCCACTACTGCGTTCTTATAACTTCGATTTTGCGATTTCTAATATTTCCTTGGCAATCAGCTTGGCGGCATCGGGTTTTGCTAAATTCAATGCAGCCTGATTCATGCGTTTCAGGTTTTCCTGATCAAAGATTAATTGCTCCACCAGTTCTGTCATGGTCTCTTTCATAGCAGTATCCTCCAACAGTTTAGATGCACCTGCATCCACCATTGCTTTAGCGTTTTGTGTCTGGTGATCTCCTGCAACATTAGGAGAGGGGACCAATACACTTGGTTTTCCCGTTAGCATTAACTCCGAGCAGGAACTTGCACCCGCACGGCTTATTACCAAATCTGCAGCTGCGTACGCTTCCGCCATATTATCGAGGAAGGCCGTGAGCCGCAGGTTTTCTAATTTCTTTTCGTTGATTTCGGTAGAGAGCTCGTCATAATACCGGGCTCCGCATTGCCAGATAACCTGTAATCCGGCTTTGTCATGAAGGTGCTCGATATTGGCTTTCATCGCCTCGTTAATGGTTCTAGCTCCACCACTTCCACCCATAACCAATAACACCGGCTTGCTCTCATCAAACCCAAAAGACTGTAATGCTTTTGATCTGTCAGCTCCGGTTAAAGTGGCACGGGTTGGGTTTCCAGTAATCTCCGTTTTATCCTCGGGGAGATATCGATCCGCCTCTTTAAAGGCCGTAAATATCTTAGTTGCGAATTTGGCCAGCAGCCGGTTAGTGACTCCGGGAAAGCTGTTCTGCTCCTGAATCACAATCGAAATACCTTTTTTGCCGGCTACCCATCCAACCGGACCGGCTACATATCCTCCACAGGAAACCACAACATGTGGTTTATAGCCCGATAAAATTCTCATGCTTTGCACCAGGCTGGTCATCAGCTTCACCGGGAATAGTAAATTTTTCAGGGTGAACCGGCGGTGGAAACCACTGATCCATACATTTCTGATATCGTACCCTGCTTTGGGAACAGCCTGCCATTCCATATGGTCCCTGGTTCCCACAAACAGGATTTCCGTTTCAGCTTGCTCTTTCTTCAGGGCATCTGCAATAGCAATAGCCGGATATACATGTCCGCCTGTTCCGCCGGCTGCCAATAAAATGCGGGGATTCTTATCCATAGAATAAGGTCCTCCGGTCCCGGTTATGTTTCGAGATATTGAGGAGGATTCCTACCATCAGGCCGGCAAAAAGCATGCTGGTTCCGCCATAGCTTACAAAAGGCATGGGAAGTCCCGTTACCGGAAGGATGCCACTTGCTACCCCGGCGTTTACGAATCCATAAAAAACGATAGTCAGCGTACAGGCCACAGCCAATAATGATCCCAGATGGTCTTCCGCATTCCGGGCGATAAATACGATGCCCCGGAATAAAATCAGTGTGAAAATGAAAATGAGTGACATCGCACCGATCAGTCCATATTCCTCGGCGATAATCGCAAAAATAAAATCGTTGTATGGGGCAGGGAGGAAGTCGCGTTGTGAGCTTTTCCCAATACCAACGCCCATAAGTTCACCTTTGGCAATGGCGATATGAGCCTGTTGTGCCTGGTATCCGCTACCTTGTATGATGTGCTCGCTTGGAATCTCTTTAATCTGGTTCAGGTACTGTTCAATTCTATCCTGTCGGTTTGTGGATTGGCCAAGCAGTAAGGCTCCACCCAAAATCCCAATGGCAACCAGGGAGCCCAGTTGAATTACGCTTACTCTGCCTACAAACATAATGACCAGGCAAATTCCCATCAGGATGGCTGCACTACTGAAATCTTCGATACCAATAAGCCCGCAGGTCAGAATCACCCAAAACATGATGGGGAGGAAGGTCTTTTTGAAATCCTTGATGTATTCCTGCTTCTCACTTAGCAGCACACAAACGTGAATCATCAGGGCCACGGTGGCAACCATCGATGGCTGGAAAGAAAATCCGCCTACATTTAGCCAGCGCTTGGCGCCAAACTGTTCGGTTCCAAATGCAAGCACAGCCAGTAAAAGAAGTAAACTTATAACCATACCGACCCGGCTGAATTTGGCAATGGTGTGATAATTCATCTTTGAGGCAATCAGCATTACAAAGAATGCGATCCCAAGCTTCACCAGGTGGCCAACAATCAATGTTCCGGCCGTGGTAGATTTGGTTTCCGCAAAAAATGCGATAGACGAATACACCGCCAGCATCCCGAACGTCATCAGGATCACAACCGACATCAACAGGTACCGATCGCTGCCTTGCTTGCGCGTATCGATATCCTCAGCAGAAGTGCCGATGATGTTGGAAATATTGCTATGTGGACTCGTGTATATCATATTTGATTTAAGTGACAAAGTTCTTCAGTGACAGAGTTACTTTGCATCCATTCACAATTTGTTTACTTCTTCTTTGAAAATTTTACCGCGGTGTTCGTAGCTGTCAAACATATCAAAAGAGGCGCAGGCCGGACTTAAAAGCACGACTTCACCCCGTTTGGCTACTTTCTTTGCAGCCCTTACAGCACCGCCCATGGTTTCAACCCGAACAAAGTTGGGAGCTACTTTCCCAAGCTGTTCCTCAACCCGGTCTTTGGATTCCCCAATTGCAATGATGGTGTGAACCTTTTCGCGGATTTGAGCTTCCAGCTCGCTATAGTCATTTCCTTTGTCGCGACCGCCTAAAATCAGTGTAACCGGAACGTGAAAACTGTCTAATGCAAACCAAACCGCATTTACATTAGTCGCTTTACTATCATTTATATACTTCACGCCATCAACTTCGCGGGCCAGTTCCAGGCGATGCTCCACACCGGTGAAGCTTTTCAGGCTCTCGCGTATCGCCTCATTTTTAATTTCAGCCGCACGAGCTGCCAATGCGGTGGCAAGTCCATTACTTAAATTGTGCTTGCCACGTAGTCCTATTTCTTCTACTGACATAAGGGATTCTTCTTTGTTGTTGAATTTGAAGATGATTTGATTGTCGCGAACAAAGGCTCCTTCAGGTACTTCCCGTTTGTTGGAGAACGCCCATAATTGTGGAGCCGATTGTTTTTGCTTTAGCTGTTCAACATGTTTTTGGATGATGGGGTCATCGTAATTGAAGATGAACCGGTCATCCCCCGTCTGATTTTCTGTAATTCTGAATTTTGCAGCAGCATAGGCCTCAAGGCTGTGCTGGTAGCGGTTCAGGTGATCAGGGGTGATGTTTAGAATCAAGCTCACCGCCGGTTTAAAATCTTTAATATGATCGAGCTGAAAGCTGCTCACTTCCAGAAGGAAATCACCTTTATTCCTGTCAATTTCATCTGAAAAGGCCAAACCGATGTTTCCGGCGAGGGCGTGTTTCCGCTTGGCGGTCTTCCATACATGATCAAGCCAGTTAGCAACTGTCGTTTTTCCATTACTTCCGGTTACGGCAATGATGTTTTGATCAGTGAACCACCCGGCAACTTCAATTTCAGAAAACACGTCCTTGCCATCATTCAGGTAATACTGAACAATTGGAGCTTCAGTAGGCACGCCCGGACTTACAACGGCAAAATCACCTTGCTTTGCTTTGTCCGTGTGTCCGTTTTCTTCAAAAGGAATTCCCGCCGACTCCAACTTCTTCTTCGCATCTTCAGAGATAGCCCCGTAATCAGACACAAAAATATCCGCTCCCTTTTTATGAAGGAGGAGAGCAGCTGCCATACCACTTCGGGCAGCACCAATCACAACGATATGTTGGTCTTTAACTTCTCTCATCGGATTTTGAGCGTTAACAGGCTTAGAATTCCCAATAAAACAGTGATGATCCAGAATCGGACTACGATTTTCTGTTCAGGCCACCCTTTCTTTTCATAATGATGGTGGATGGGCGTCATTAGGAAGACACGCCGGCCTTCACCATACTTTCTTTTGGTGTATTTGAACCATGTAGTTTGAATGATCACCGAAAGCGTTTCAATAAAAAAGATTCCACAAATGAAGGGGAGCAGAAGTTCTTTATGCAGCATCAAAGCCACGGCTCCAAATGCGCCGCCCAGTGCGAGTGAACCGGTATCTCCCATAAAAACCGAGGCGGGATTCGTGTTATACCACAGAAAACCGATACAGGCCCCAATCAGTGAAGCCGCAAAAATGGTGAGCTCACCGGCTCCCGGCAGGTACATAATGTCGAGGAATCCGGAGAAGTCAACCCGGCCGGACACGTAGGCAAAAATGGCGAATACAATCCCACAAATAGCGGATGTTCCGGCAGCAAGTCCGTCTAAACCATCCGTTAAGTTGGTTGCGTTGCTCACGGCTGTAATCACAAAAACAGCCACTCCGAGATAAATCATCCAGCCTAAAGTCTCACCGAAATAGGCGTAATCAATGTTTACATTCTTTAGAAAAGGAACCGTTGAAAGGGAATTAAAGGTCTCAAAATCAGGATGGAAGTACAGTACGGCACCCACAACCAGACCAACAATTACCTGACCGGCAATTTTAAACCATCCGGCGAGTCCGCTTTTATCCTTTTTCACCACTTTGATGTAATCATCAATAAAGCCAACGATTCCCAAGGCCAGAACTACGAATACAATAAGCCAGCTGTAGATGCTTTCCATCTTCATCCACAAAAGAGCAGGGATAACGATTGCCAGGATAATAATCACACCGCCCATGGTTGGTGTTTCGCCTTTGGCGAGGTGGCTGTCTAATCCAATGTCGTCCCGAATCACTTCCCGCAGCTGAAGTTTACTCAGCCAGTGAATGATTTTCTTACCAACAAAAAGGCTG
The DNA here is from genome assembly GCF_017641085.1 of Gracilimonas sp. Lineage (NCBI taxonomy): Bacteria > Pseudomonadati > Balneolota > Balneolia > Balneolales > Balneolaceae > Gracilimonas > Gracilimonas sp. The sequence continues at coordinate 442,058 of NZ_JAEPPI010000003.1, forward strand.
ATCAGCAAGGAAGTAACGGCAGCCAGCGCTGTTCGGGTAGAAATGAAAGCGACGGCTCCGGTACCGGGAACGTCATAAGTAGCATCAAGCCAGGTGAAAAGTTCGTGCAGCATCAGTCTCCTCCCCCGGCTTTTTGGGTTAAAGATTCGCGGGCAATTTCCCGGTCGTCAAAGTGATGGCGCTTGCCATCTACTTCCTGATAATCCTCATGGCCTTTACCGGCAATCAGGATGATTTCATTTCCGTTTGCATCTGCAATCGCTTGTTGAATCGCTTGTTTTCGATCGGTAATGCTTTTCACGTTATCAAGCACTTCAAATCCGTCCAGTATATCTGCGATAATTAAATCAGGATTTTCTGTACGGGGATTGTCACTGGTTACAATAATTTTGTCAGCAAACTCAGCTGCTGCTTTGGCCATTTTCGGTCGCTTGCTTGAGTCACGATCTCCACCGGCACCAAAAATAACGGTAAGTGTTTGATTAGCTTCTTTCACAGAAGAAAGGGTAGAGCAAACGTTTTCAAGGGCGTTCGGGGTGTGTGCATAATCCACAATTACTTTAGGGAGGTTATCCCCTTCAACAGTAACCGGTTCCATGCGTCCGGGCGCCCCTTTGGCATTACTTAATGCGGCTGTAATATCTTTGGCTTCCAGACCCAGTGCCCGGCAAATAAGAAATGCTTCACCTACATTATAGGCGTTAAAGGTTCCTATAAGAGGACTCTCAATTTTTTCCTCATTCACGACGATGGTAATTCCATCAGAAGAATTCTTCAGGATATGCGCCGATTCATTATCAAAGCTGAGCAATGATTTCCCGGCTTTGCAATCCTTCAGCATAAACTCACCCTGCACATCATCAGCGTTTATTACAGCGGTTGAGGATTCGGGGAGATTGTCGAATAAAATCTTTTTGGCCTTTGCGTATTGATCCAGGTTTTCATGATAGTCAAGATGATCCTGGCTGAGATTCGTGAAAGCAGCAACATCAAAATCAATTCCGGCCACCCGGTCCTGATCTAAAGCATGAGATGAAACTTCCATAACCAGGTAATCAGAACCGGCTTCTACCATTGTTTTCATGTCATTGGCAAGTTCAATAGGGTCGGAAGTGGTAAGCTTGCTGTCGAGTACTTCTTCTAAAATTCGTTTACTTACCGTTCCAAGGAGCGAGGCTTTCTCACCACAGGCGCGTAAAACCTGGTACACCAGGGTTGCGGTAGTGGTCTTACCGTTGGTTCCGGTAATGCCAATCACTTTGAGCTGTTCTGCCGGGTTCCCCGCAAAAGCCTGGGCAATAGGTCCGGCCAGTTTCTGTGTGTTTTCAACTTCAATCACACATACATCAGCTTCAGTATAGTAGGATTCCTCACAGATAATAACTTTGGCACCACGACCGATGGCATCTTCTAAAAACATGTGCCCGTCAACCTGTGTGCCGCGAATGGCGATAAAGACAGTACCTTCCTTCACCTCACGAGAATCGATGGCGAACGTAGTTATCTCACCATCAAAATCTTTGTTTGTGACGTGCAGCGGGTTACAAATTTCTATGAGTTTATCTATCGTCAATTATCGCTTTTCAGTTTGAGTGAGTAATTCCAGTGATTTCGCTTTACCGCGAATCGTTACGCTATATCCTTTCCGAAGGTGTTCCCCTTTTTTGGGATACTGCGCAAATACGGTTCCTGAACCAATAATCTCGGTTTCGAGTCCACGCTCGGTAAGCAGGTTGGTGGCCTGACGCATGTTCATGCCAATCAGGTCAGGAATCTCAGCATATCCGTCTTTCACTTTTGCACTGTCAGAAGGCGCATAAGTTTCCGAAAGCGTTAAAGAAATTTCTTGTCCAATGTTTATTTGAGTGCCTGCTTCAGGAGTTTGCTTCGTGATATAGCCGGCTTTACCATTTACTTCATAAGGAATGTTCAACCCGGCGAGTAATTCAATAGCTTGTTTCTTTTTAAGTCCTTTCAAATACGGAACCTGCACAAAATCCGGATTCTGCTCTTCACCAACTTTCATATTCTGCTGAATGTTGTTATCCAGTCCCGCAATTCGCTTAGCCACATTTTGAAAAATCGGTGCGGCGGTAAACCCTCCATAACCACTTGTTCGGGGTTCATCCAAAAGAATCAGGCATACATATTGGGGATCTTCAACCGGGAAGAAGCCTACGAATGAGCCCCGATAATTATTGGTGTACCGGCCGTTAACCACTTTCTTGGCGGTTCCGGTTTTTCCGGCTATTCTCAGCCCGTTCACCTGGGCGAGGTCACCCGTTCCGGCATCAGCAACTACACTTTCAAAAATGGGATACAGTTTGTCTAAAGTAGATTTTTTGGCGATTCGGCGGATTTCTACCGGTTCGTGTTCAGAAACAACGTCCCCGTTTTTGTCCTCAATTCGCTCCACCAGGTAAGGCCGCATCATCTTTCCGTTGTTCGCAAAAGCCGCATAAGCCTGTGCGATTTGCAGCGGAGTGGTTTGGATTTCATATCCGTGCGACATCCAGGGCAGCGTTACCAAACTCCATTCGTAAGGTTTTGCAAGCCTTCCCTCCACTTCACCAATCAGGTCGATGTTGGTGCTGGAGCCAAAACCCATATTTCGGGCATACTGGTAAAAGACTTCCTTGTCCATCCGCATGGCAATTTCTGCCGTTGCTACGTTGGATGATTTCTGGATAACCTCTTTAAAGGTAAGGTCGCCCAGCGGATCATGATCTCTTAGTACAAGGTCATGGATTACAACTTCACCGTCATCGGGTGTCTCAAAAACTTCATTAAAATCAACCACACCTTGTTCTACAGCAGCAATGGCTGTAACCAGTTTGAAGGTAGAACCGGGCTCGATCATGTCAGAAATAGCGAAGTTCCGGCGGTTTTCTTCATTGTTACTCCCGGGATAGTTGGGATCGAAAGTGGGATAATTTGCCAGGGCTTTAATGGCTCCGGTTTTAGGGTCCAGGATGATGCCCGTCCCGTAATTGGCAAGATGCTTATCCACGCCGGCCTTTAGCTCATCTTCGAGGATGGCCTGCAGGTAGGCATCGATGGTGGTATGTAATGAGTATCCGTTGCGGGGAAGTTTTTTGGGTGCCCCTACATATTCGAAAATTCGGTTGAACGGATCGCGGCGTACCTGGCGGACACCATCTTCTCCTTTTAATTCCTCATTATAATAGGCCTCCAGTCCAATTCGCCCGTTGGTTTCATGGTTTACAAACCCTAAGGTGTGGGCCGCAAGCGTTCCGAAGGTATATTTACGCCGGTAGTTTTCTTCCAGGATAACGCCATCAATATCCAGAGCTTTGATCTGATCTTTGGCTAATACCGACAAGTTGGTTTCAAGAACGATGTAGCGGGAGCGGGCAGGTGCTGAATTTATTTTTGTTCTATAAAAAGAGTCACTCTTTTTGGTTAAAGCGGATAGTTTGGTGATCAGCTGCTCAACCTGCTCTTTGGGTACGCCGGCTTTCCCGTTTACCGTTACTTTAGGGTCAAAAGCCAGTTTGTAGTCCACGGCATTGGTTGCCAGCAGGGTGCCATTGGCATCATAGATGTTGCCGCGCTGGGCAGGTATCGGGATCTGATCCACGGCTTGCTTGCTCCAGAGTTCGCGCAATTCTTCTCCTTCCACATAATTAATGCGAATGAGCTGGAAACCCAAGGCGCAGGGGATGAGGAGTATCAACCCTAGAACGATAAACATTCGGCTTAATATGGCAGTGCGTTCATCCATCAGTACTAATCCTTTTTTATGATGATGACTTTATCTGCCGGACCGCCGTTTACGAAACCCTGTTCTTCGGCTTTTCGGTATATCTCGGCCGGACCGATCATTCGGTCGTAGCGAAGTTTGAGCTCATCGTACTGAGCCCGTGCCCGATTGTATTCCGCCTCCAGCGTCTGAACTTCATCTAACAGCCGCTGGGTTGAGAATACATGGGTAAGATAGAGCAAACCCAGTGCCCCGATGATGATACTTCCTACAATCACCTTCCAGGGTTTGACCTTGGGGAGGCCAATTTTGGAGTTCGCTTTTGCAGTATGCTTTGTCCGACTTTGTTTTGGGGAGGAAGATTTATTGTCGGGCAGAGATACTTTGCGAAGGTTGGGACGAATGTCATGCTTTTTAAGTGGGGATTGCACGATCATGAGTCGCCTCCTTCTATCTTCTCGGCTATCCGAAGTTTAGCGCTTCGGGAGGCCGGGTTTACGGAAACCTCTTCTTTTTTGGGGGTAATAACCTGCTTGTTTACAGGCTTTATGGGGGATATCGGGTTTCCATAAAAGTCTTTTTCCACTTTACCTTCGAAGTTACCGGCTTTGAAAAAACGTTTTACGATACGGTCTTCGAGAGAGTGGTACGAAATAGCTACAATACGTCCGCCGGGCTTCAGAACTTCCAGTGATTCTTCCATTACTCGCTTAAGCATATCAAGCTCGCGGTTAACCTCAATGCGAATACCCTGAAATACCCGCGCCAGTGATTTCACTTCAAATCGTTTGTTTACAACGGATGAAACTACATCACGAAGTTCGCCGGTAGTTTCGATTGGGCGTTTTTCGATGATGGCCCGGGCAATTTGCCGGCTCTGCTTTTCTTCTCCATAGTGGAAGATGACATCGCGCAGCTTTTCGTATTCATATTCATTAACCACCTGGTAAGCAGATACACCGGAAAGATTTCCCATTCTCATATCAAGCGGTCCGTCTTCCTGAAAGCTGAATCCCCGTTCTGCTTCTTTAATCTGGTGGGTTGAAACTCCTAAATCCAAAAGGATTCCGGCTACCTGTCCGTGGGTTTGGGGAGGTAGAAGGGTGGACAGGTAGCCAAAATTACCTTTTATGGGGGTAAAACGGGGGTCATCGCCAATATTGGATGAAGCAGCTTCAAGCGCCTCATCGTCCTGATCGATGCCGTATAGCCGTCCGTTTTCACCAAGGTGTTTTAAAATTTCTTTGGAATGGCCACCTCCGCCAAGTGTACCATCTATATACAGGCCATCCTTGTCGGTGATAAGTCCTTCTACCGATTCATCGAGCAAAACCGGGATATGTTGGTGGTATGTCGTCATCTCAAGCACCATCGGTTTCCGGTTCATCTCCCATCACTTGTTCAAAAATCTCTTCGAACGCATCGTCGTCCAGCGCTTCATCAACCTCGGCCAATTTCTCAGGATCCCATACCTCTATATACTCGCCCATTCCGAGGAATACGGCTTTTCCATTAATCTTTGCGTATTCAGTGAGGTCAGAGGGCAGGGCTATCCGGTTTTGCTTATCAAGGGACACATCTTCCGCGTAGCGCAGGAAGTTTCGTTTAGCCAGGCGGCCTTTTTTTGTGAAGTTATTTATGCGCGACAGTTTCTCTTCAACATTCGACCACTCGTCTTCGGGATATAAATAAAGACAGGGTTCCTGTCCGCGTACAATAGTGAAGCGTTCTTGTGCGGCGGGGCTTAAAGATTTGCGTAACTTGGCAGGGAAGGCTACGCGGCCTTTGGCATCTATACTATGCTCGTATTGTCCTTTAAAACTTGGCACGATATCCCTGCGTGTTTTAGATTGCTTAAATTAGATCAAAAGGAGAGCAGTCCCCACTATCTCCCACTTCACCCCACAATGTACCCTAAAGTACCACTTTGTGTCAAGAGCTTTCCCTCAGAAAGTTAAATCAATGCCGGTGTGGGTTTTTTGCCTATTGAAGCAACTTTTTTAAAAGCCAAACATATCTTGTATATATATAGGGTGAATGCCTTCTATACCGGATTGAAGATTATTCAGTGCGGAAAATGAGGGGTAATTTTTGGGTTGTGGGAGAGTGTGGAAGACTATTTAAGAGCGGCCTTTCAATCGAGTATATATAAAGGAATAAACAGCCGAGAAAACCTAATTCTTATAATACTCTATAGGTAAAAGATTAGCTATCAGGTGCGAAGCCCAAACTCCATCGAGTCGTAATGACTTTGGGTTTTTCAGTTTCCCATCTTCAGTAACTATAAATACACCTACCTCTGTGAGGGGAGTAATCCGGGAGCGTTCTCTCTGATGAAAGTTGTTATTTTTATCTCCGTATAAAACGTCAACGGGGTCTTCAAGACGATACACTTTTACACCCTGCTCATTTGTGATGTTTTCCTCGGGGGTGGTTTTTATAAACTCATTAATGGTAAACGGATCAAAACTGCCCAGGTACACCACCTCAAAATCATTGACTCGCAGGTTGTCGTTATACAAACTAATCAGGAAATGCTCGAAGGAGCCTCTGTATGCTCGTTCCCGATTGGTATTCCAGCTATTGATGTCCGAATTTTTTTCCGGCGGCATTTCTGTAAAACTGGAATAGTAAGTGTAAGCACTGGCATCTTCATTTTTAAACAAGGTGAAATTCACCAGGTCAATTTCAATTTCGTATCCAAGAGCATCGTTTTTGACAATCAAAGGCTGGGAGGCAGTGGCCACCAGATTATCATTTTTATCTGTTTCAAAACTTATGCTCCACGGATTCTCAATGGATGTTTGCTGAGCCAGGGCATCATCACCGATAAAATATCTTCTGAACTTCCCGAAGTTATTCAGCCACTCTTTATTTGAGGTTGATACATTCACCTGGTCCAGATCAAATTGATTGGGCTCCATCTCAAAAACAAAAGTCAGCGACGTATTCTCTTCATCAAGGTCAATCAATTTAGCATTGGTTTTAAATCCCAAAAAACTAACAACCAGGGTTTTTTCACCACTCATCTTTGTGGTGAAGCTAAACTCTCCATTACGATCGGTGGCCGTGCCTACTTTGGTTTGTGAAATGTAAACATGAGCGGAAACCAGCGGCGAGCCATTCTCTTTATCTAAAACCCGTCCCTGTATTGTGATGGATTTTGAAGACTGCCCGATAACAGATACAAAGGGAAATGCCACAAATAACAGAACCGCAGGCAGGACAACACAGGCGATTATATTTTTCTTGAGAAAGCTGGGCATTTCAAAATGTTTATAAGAGTAAAAGGTAGAATGTACTTTAAGACATTGCCTAAAACAATGATCACCTATCAATACATCAGAACGTATGCTACGGTTCCAGCAGGTTATACTTTTCCATGATCTCCAATACCTCCGGTATGGGAAGAGCCTGTTGGGTGTGGCCGAGGTCTCCGGTTACCGTGGTAGCCATAAACAGGGAATTCAGGATGGCTTCTTCGGTTGCTTCTACAGCTGCAAGAAAAAGAGGGGTGGTAGCCGAGTTTTTAAGTTCCGTATAGGTTTGGGTTGAGCCGGAGGTTGCCCCTTCAATACGTACATCTTCATGGGTTGAAAAAGCAATCACATAATCTCCACTTCCATTAGAGGCAAAGCCACCCACCCGGGATATTCCAAGAAATGCTCGCTTAGCCAGCCGCTCCAGGTTTCTGGAAAGCAGAGGGGCATCAGTAGCGACGATAATCATTACAGAACCATCCACATCATATGGCACTTCGCTGGACAGATAATGATTCTCAAGCTCTTCCCCAACCGGTGCACCATCTATGGTTAACACTCCGCCAAAATTTGACTGAACCAATACCCCAACCGTATATCCACCAACCTTGGCAGGCAGCTGACGGGATGAGGTTCCGATTCCGCCTTTAAATCCCAATGCCGAAGTTCCGGTTCCGGCACCTACACTTCCTTCTTCAACCGAACCTGACCGGGCATTTTTAATGGCTTCAAAAACATCCTGCATAGTCACATGCCGCCCGCGGATATCATTCAGCCATCCATCATTGGTTTCTCCAACCACCGGGTTTACTGAACGTACATTTTCATTCCCTGGCTGACGTAAAATGTAATCTGTTATACCGTTTGCTACTGTATGAATACTAAGCGTATTAGTAAGCCCGATGGGAGTTTCAATTTCGCCCAGTTCCCTGATTTGTGTAAAGCCTAATGCTTTTCCGAAGCCATTGCCAACATAAACAGCTGCCGGAACCCGGCTTTTGAACAGACCTCCATCATGGGGCAAAATCATGGTTACCCCGGTTCGGATGTTTTCACCCTCAATGATCGTTTTATGCCCAACCTGAACGCCTTCCACATCGGTTATGGCATTCAACGGACCCGGAGTTAAAATACCCGGTTTAATCCCAAGGTCGCGGGGGCGTTGACGATCCTGTGAGAAGCCGCTATTAAAAGTGAATAATAAAATGAACAATATATAAGGTATCGATCTCATCAGGATTTCAGCTGATTAATATTTTTCTATTTTAAAGGAATGTCGTTTCAAAATGACAGATTTGCAAAAAGGGGAAAGAGAAGATGAGTAAAAGACGGGGTAGGTATCGGACAGAAACTGTAAGGTTAAAATCATGGGATTATGGTTGGAACGGGGTCTATTTTGTAACCATTTGCACGCATAATCGATTGAACTATTTCGGTGACATTGTCCATAACGTAGAGACACAAAATCTTGTGCATCTACGTTCAAATCAAAACATTCTGCAATTATCAGAAATAGGTAAAATTGCCGAATCTTGTTGGCGGACAATACCAGAACATTTTCCATTCGTAAAATTGGGTGAATTTGTCATTATGCCCAATCATGTTCATGGAATCATTATTATTAATAAAGAAAATGATAGCCGAAATAACGTGGATACACAAAACCGAGTCTATAAGACCCGGAGCCGTCAAAAATCACTAAACAAATTCGGACCTCAATCCAGGAACCTGCCTTCAATTATCCGGGGGTTCAAAATTGGAGTCACTAAAGGTGCCAGAAAAATTGATGCGGGTTTTAAATGGCAACCCAAATATTACGATCACATAATTAGAGATAGGAAATCATTTGAAACAATCTCAAACTATATAAAGCGGAATCCCGAAAATTGGAAGACCGACGAGTACTTCAGCTCATGATTACAAAACCTCCGCAATATCAATAATATCCCCTAATACACCGGCTGCGGTTACTTCTCGTCCGGCTCCCGGTCCCTGCACAATAATGGGAGAGGTGCTATATCGTTTGGTGTAAATCTGAATGAGGTTATCTGTTCCTTGCAATCCGCCAAGGGGAGAGTCGCCCTTTACCTCTTCAATGCCAACGCTGATGCCATCCGGTGTAAACGTGCCCACATATCTTAGCTTCCGGTTGTTGACCATAGCCTGTGCATTACGACTTTTCCAATGGCCATCATATTCGGGTAATTGTTGCAGAAATTCTTCCGTAGACAGTGAAATCAGCTTTTCCGGAACGAGTGTATCCACCTGAATTTGATTCCGTTCAAATTTATAGCCACTGGTTCGCGCAAGGATCAGGAATTTACGGGCCACATCTTCGCCGGAAAGGTCATCTCTTGGGTCCGGTTCCGAATAACCGCCATCCTTAGCCTTTTTAACCGCTTCACTGAATGGAACAGCGTTTTGTAATTGGGTGAACAGGTAAGTCATGGTTCCGGAAGCCACTCCGGTGATTTTTGTGATTTCATCTCCACTGTTTAACAAGGTTTTGAGGGTGCTGATTACAGGAAGTCCGGCACCTACCGCTGTTTCATACCGGTATTGTGCCCGGCCTGAATTGTTCGCATTGATCAGCCCATCAAAATAATCCTGACTAAATGAATTAGCTCGCTTGCTGGGCGTGGCGATATGTACGCCGTTGTCCAACAGGTATTGAAATTGTTGGGCAACGACTTCGCTTCCGGTGGCATCGATAAAAATCAGGTTGCCTTCGCTTCTGTTTACCAGTTTATCGGGGATGCTGTTCCAGTCAGTAGGCTCGCCATCGGTCAGCCGGCTTTTACTGATTACCTGCTCCATATCCGGGTTCCATTGGGTGAATTTGCTGTTGCAAACGCCGATCACATTCAGCTCATAAAGTGAGTGATCCAACTGCCGGATGAGTTTAGTTAGGGTACCTCCCACTGCGCCTATCCCGGCAATGAAAAGGTTTATATTCTTTCTTTGTAGAGAAAGCTCTTGATGAGTGTCGGTAGTTGTTTTCTTAAGTGTGAGTGTCATGGTTTTACTTCGGTGAGTGAGTGATAAAATGAGTGTAATTGAGTGTTCAATTGATCAAATTCGATCAAAAAAGCATCGTGACCAAAGGGAGATTGCAGCTCAGCAAGCCGGCTGTTGGGGATCAGTTTTGCCAGTTCTTGTTGTTCGCTGAGTGGATACAATTTGTCACTTTCAAAGCCTACAACTAATACTGGTTGATGCACACCTCCCAGCACTTCTTCAAAACTCCCCCGGCCTCTGGATACATCGTGGGAATCCATCGCTTTTGTCAGGGTGATGTAAGAGTTTGCATCAAACCGGCCTGCCAGCTTTTCTCCCTGGTAATTGAGATACGATTCAACCTGGTATATTTCTTTTTCAGGGTGAACTTCTCGACCAAATTTCTGGGCGTAATTCTCCGGGGTGCGATAGGTGAGCATCGCCATGGCGCGGGCAGCGGTGAGCCCTTTGGTCGGTGGATTTTTGGGGTCATAGAAACCGTTATTCCAGCGCTCATCAGCATAAATAGCCATTCGCTGCGCCTGGCTAATACCGATGGCCCAGGGCGAGTGAGCTTTTCCCATTGCAAACAAAGCAGCCGATTTAATCCGGTCATCCATGATCGCAAACTCGAGCGCCGTCATTCCTCCTAAAGATCCGCCAATCACTAATTCAATGCCCTGAATATCCCAGTGATCCAGCAATAGCTGTTGGAAAGCGACGATATCCCGAATGGTGATGTCGGGGAAGTCTGCCTGCCAGGGCTTTCCGGTTTCTGGGTTGATGGAAGCAGGGCCGGTAGAACCATAGCAGCTACCCGGTATATTAATGCACAGAATGAAATGCTTTTCAGGATTGAGAATGCCCCCTTTGTCGAACAACCCATTGAACCATTCATCGGCGGCGGCATGACCGGTCAGGGCATGACAAATCAGGATTACATTATCTCTGTTCTCATTGAGAGTTCCCCAACTTTTCCAGGCAATATCTACCTGACTAAAACTATAGCCGGATTCAGTCGTCCAGCTTTTGTTCAGGGTTGTAATTTTGATGTCTTTGTTCATATTTCTTCAGTTTTGCGCATCCCCTTGGGGTTTCTAAAAAGGATTTTTTTTAATTCAGTTTTTAAAAACAGGCCCGGATTTCCACCGAGCCTGCAAAGGAGTACTAATCGGGGTTACACGGGTACTTTAATTTTTGCGAATGCTTTCTCGAAGTCTTCGATGATATCATCGATATGTTCGATTCCAACGGACACCCGAATCAGGTCGCCTTTCACACCGCTCGACTGCTGCTCAGTTTCTGTAAGCTGCTGGTGAGTGGTTGAGGCAGGATGGATAACCAGGGTTTTGGCATCTCCCACATTGGCAAGGTGACTGGACAGCTGTACGTTTTCGATGAATTCTCGCGCGGCATCATATCCGCCTTTCACGCCAAAGGTGAATACCGACCCAAAGTGACCTTCTTTCAGATATTTTTTGGCGCGCTCGTGATAATCATGCTCGGACAAGCCGGTAAAGCTGATCCACTCAATGGCGTCATGATCTTTCAGCCAGTGGGCCAATTTCAGAGCATTTTCATTGTGCCTTTCAACCCGTAAAGACAGCGTTTCCAGCCCCTGCAACAGCAGAAAACTGTTAAATGGAGACTGAGCCGGACCGAAATCACGCAGCCCTTCAACCCGGGCACGAATGGCAAAAGCGATGTTGCCGAAAGGGCCGTCTTCACCGAATACTTCCCAGAAATTAAGTCCGTGATAGGAAGGAGAGGGTTCACTGAATGCGGGAAATTTTCCATTGCCCCAGTTGAAATTACCACCATCTACAATCACCCCACCGATAGACGTCCCGTGTCCGCCAATCCACTTGGTAGCTGATGCGGTTACGACATTGGCTCCGTGTTTAAGAGGCTGAACAAGTGCACCGCCGGCGCCGAATGTATTATCTACCACAAGCGGGATGTTGTTTTCTTTGGCCAATGCCGAAAGTCCTTCAAAGTCGGCCACGTTACCGCGCGGGTTTCCGATGGACTCCACGTAAATGGCTTTGGTGTTTTCATCGATATGTTTGGCATATGCTTCGATGGTATCTTCTTCCGCAAAGCGTACATCGATCCCTAACCGGGGCAGGGCTACTTTGAACTGGTTATAGGTTCCGCCATACAGGTATTGAGTTGAAACGATGTTATCGCCGGCCTGGGCCAGATTGGAAATAGCCAAAAACTGGGCAGCCTGTCCCGAGGCTGTTGCCAATGCTGCCACTCCACCTTCGAGGGCAGCCACCCGGTTTTCAAAAACATCATTGGTCGGGTTCATAATCCGGGTATAGATATTGCCGAATTCACGGAGGGCAAATAGGTTGGCAGCGTGCTCGGTATTATCAAAGTTGTACGAAGTGGTTTGATAAATCGGCACCGCTCTCGATCCTGTTGCGGGATCCGGTTCCTGACCTGCATGCAGCTGCAGGGTTTCAAATTTATAGTCGCGTTTTTCCTTGTTGTTGCTCATGATATATTGGTTATAAGTGAGTGTGTTATTTGTTGATTTATTTAGCTTTTAAGATTTTGCATCTCTCTGATGAGGCTCCTTAAAACGAAAAAAGCCTCTTTCAGAGATGAATCCGAAAGAGGCTTTATGTCAAAACCAATATCTGTTCGAACTCATCTTTTCCATCACATAAATTTTATGTGACAGACAGGACGTAGCACCTTTTCCTGACAAATAAATTGTCGGGACGGTTGCCAAGGCTTCAAAGGACCTGATCCCTCCACCTTTCTTAATGAGAATGCAACTGTTGTAAAAGAACGATTAAAATATAATCCAACAAAAAAGCCCTTCTGAGTTGCATTCAAAAGGGCTTGTGTAAATTATTTACGTATATCTCAGCCCTTATGTCTGCGCCATGCACATACACATGCAACACATCGTTGCACAAGAGCTGATAATATTTTGTCGGAAAAATTTCATTGCACCAATGTTAAGAGTAGAATTCGGAAGGCGCAAATAATTTTTTTGAGGGAACACAAACGACACGGATTGAACAGATGTTCACTGATCTTAAATGTATGCGTGTAATCAATTTAAGATCGTTATAAAATTTCTGAAATGAGAAGACTTTACATCAAAATCGCAATGTGAAAATACATGAAGTCATTTGGGAATCTGTCGTATCTGCGTCATCTGCGTTCCATTAATACCCCAAATTACGAACCCAGCCTTCTTTTTCTCTCCACTTTTCCCTGACTTTCACATGAAGCTCCAGGTACACCTGTTTGCCAATGAATTCTTCAACCGATTTCCGGGCTTCAATACCCAGTTCTTTGATGGCTGTTCCGCCTTTTCCAATCAGCATGCCTTTTTGGGATTTCTGGTTCACGATGATGTCGGCATGGATGCGGTCAATGTCCACATCGGCATCATAAGAAACTACTTCTACCGTACAGGAATACGGGATTTCCTGGTGAAATTGAAGGAAAATCTGTTCACGAATCAGCTCTGAAACAAAGAAACGGACCGGATGCTCGCTTAGGTCTTCTTTGGGATAGAAGGGAGGTCCGGGCAATAAACATCCACGAATATCTTCCATCAATTCTTGCACGCCGGATCCGGCAGTAGCTGAGATATAATGTGTGGAGCGAATCTTCAGTTTCTCTTGAATTTGTTCGGCCGATTTGCGCGCTTTTTCATCATTTGCGGCATCCATTTTATTAACAACCAGGAATACCGGTTTGTTGATGGACTTTATAAGTTCAATTACATCATCTGTGGGGTGTTTATCCATCGGGTCATGGATGAAGAGGATCACATCGGCATCACTGCGGGCACGCTCCACGGTTTTCATCATCGCTTTTTGAAGCTCATACCTTGGTGAAATAACACCGGGAGTATCCAGAAAAACGATCTGTGTATCCTCATCCGAAAATATTCCCACAATCTGATGGCGCGTCGTCTGCGCCTTGTGGGTAGTGATGGAAATCTTGGCGCCCAGAATATAATTCATCAGGGTAGATTTACCGGCATTCGGCTTCCCGATAATAGCTACATATCCGGATTTGTGTGGTTTGTCTTCCATTTTTTTACGTATTAATGTGTTGACGTGCTAACGTGTTAAAGTGTGTGTTTAGAGTTATACACGTAAACACTTTAATACGGTGACACATTCTTAATCAACCAGGCGTTTTAATTCGGTAATCAGCATTAGCGCTTCAATGGGTGTCATTCGGTTCGGATCTGTGGCTTCCAGTTTATTCAGCACGGTTTCAATTCGGGGATCTACGTGTGTTTGGAACATCGTCATCTGAGAGGTTTCGGGCTGTTTTTCTACTTTCTCAGAGAGATTCTTGGTCGCTTCTTTTTTCGATGAAGCCTCATTCTCAATAGTCCCGTTTTTGTTGGTGATGTCGAGGCTGTGACTTTCCAGGTTCTTCAGGATCTCTTTGGCCCGTTCAATTACAACCTGTGGGAGTCCGGCCATGTCGGCTACCTGAATTCCATAACTGTGATCGGCCCCGCCCGGGATGAGCTTCCGCAGAAACACTACTTTGCCGTCATGCTCTTTTACCTGAACGTTGAAATTTTTGGTTCGCTCATACATCTGCTCCAGTTCATTCAGCTCATGGTAATGGGTCGCGAAGAGGGTTTTTGCAGCCACAGGGGCGTGGTTATGTAAATACTCAGCCAGCGACCAGGCAATACTCAATCCGTCAAAAGTAGAAGTTCCGCGACCCACTTCATCCAATAAAATCAACGACCGTGGAGTGGCATTGTTGAGAATGTTGGCTGCTTCGTTCATCTCAACCAGGAACGTACTTTCCCCTGCAGCCAGGTTATCCGAAGCACCTACGCGGGTAAAGATTTTATCTACCAGGCCGATCTTGGCTTCTTTGGCAGGAACAAAACTCCCCACCTGGGCCAGCAACACAATGAGTCCGGTTTGGCGCAGAATGATACTTTTACCGGCCATATTGGGCCCGGTAATAATCAGAATCTGCTGTTCGTCATTATCCAGCTTAATGTCGTTGGGTATAAACGGCTCGCCCATAGGCAGCGACTTTTCAACTACCGGGTGCCGACCTTTTTTGATGTCAATTTCTTCATGATCACCCACTTCCGGTTTGGCATAATTATTCCGGAAGGCGATTTCGGCAAAACCCTGAAGGCAATCCAGCTCTGCAATGGCGTGAGAAACCTGCTGAACGTCATCGGCAAACTCGGCTACATACAGCCTCAGTTCTTCAAACAATTCATACTCCAGGGTTTTGCTGCGTTCCTCAGCCGATAGTACTTTCTCCTCAACCTCTTTCAGTTCCGGGGTGATGTAGCGCTCGGAATTCACCAGCGTCTGCTTTCGGATAAAACTTTCCGGCACTTTGTCTTTATGCGTGTTGGTTACTTCAATGTAGTAGCCAAACACTTTGTTATAGCCGATTTTAAGGGAGGGAATATTATGCTCTTTCGCCAGGTCGTCTTTAATCTTGGCTATATATTTCTTTCCGTTCTTGGCGATATCACGAAGTTCATCCAGCTCATCATTAAACCCGTCTTCAATCATGCCACCGTCTCGCACACTAGCCGGAGGATCGTCTTTAAGGGCAGTATTAATTCGTTCCTGAACTTCAATCAGCAATTTAAGCCGGCTCGAAATATTCTCGAGCAACGGATCATCAATACCTGAAAACTGGGATTTCAATCTCGGAATTTGAGCCAGCGAAAGTTTCAGTTGAACGACATCGCGTGCGTTAGTACGGCCAACCGCAATCCGGGAGATAAGGCGTTCCATATCGCCAACCTGCTCCAGCTCTTCACGTAGTGTTTGCCGGATGTCGGTATTCTTGTAGAGCTTTTCGACCGCATCCAGTCGCTGCTGAACGGGCTTCAGTCTTTTTAACGGACGCATAATCCAGCGGCGCAGCAAACGCCCGCCCATAGCTGTGCAGGTGTCATCAAGTATGGAAATTAACGTACCGTCCGTTCCACCTTCCTGAATACTTGCGGTCAATTCCAGGTTCCGTTTGGTGGCGGCATCCAGGCTCATAAATTCACTGCTTTCATAAGCGTACAGCCGGCGCAAGTGACGTAAATAAGCTTTCTGCGTTTCCTGCATGTAATGCATCAGAGAGCCGGCGGCAACATGAGCCACTTTCAGGTTCTCAACACCAAAACCTTTAAGGGAGTGGGTCTCAAAATGTTCGGTGAGCAGGTTATATCCGTAATCCCCATCATATACCCAATCCTCGATATAACTTATGTTATGGTGGGTGAGCTTTTCGTCCAGCTTGTTCTTCTTTTTTTGCTGAACCAGAATTTCTGATGGCTGGATGGCGGCAAGCAGGCTGTCCAGGTTCTTTTCATCTACATGACTGAGGGCAAACTCCCCGGTAGATATATCAGAGAAGGCAACCCCGACTGTTGAGCCATCCCAATGGAGGGAGGCGATATAATTATTTCGTTTGTGATCCAGCAGCTTTTCCGACATGGTAACGCCGGGTGTGGTAATCTCGGTTACTTCCCGTTCTACAATTTTACGCCCGGCTTTCTTGGCTTCTTCGGGATCTTCGGTTTGATCACAAACCGCTACTTTATACCCCTTTTTAACCAGTTTGGGCAGGTAATTGTCCAGGGCATGGTAGGGAAAGCCGGCAAGGGGAGTTTGATCTCCGCCATTATTTCGCTTGGTGAGCGTAATCCCCAATTCTTTACTAACAAGCTGGGCATCATCAGCAAAAGTCTCATAAAAATCTCCAACCCGAAATAGTAGAATAGTACCGGGATGTTCATCTTTAATCTTAAAATACTGCCGCATCAGCGGAGTCTGCTTTTTCTTAGCACTCATGCGCTCGAAATACCTGTTTTTATGCTGATAGATTGCTGAATTAAGGTGTGGAACTTACCAATGTATTACCTGAAAAACTATGTGTGAAATGTTTGTTTGGAATTAACTCAGCATCCTGCGAATTTTACCCTTCATCAAATTGTATACATCTTTTGGAGAAACACAAAGAATTTTGGAAACGGGTTTTAAAGCTGGCAGGCAAAAAAGATATCTTTTTTAATGCTTCAGCCATCACCTTCAATTTATTTATTTGTGCAATACCATTCGTCTTAATCCTGATTTCTATTATCGGGTATGTACTCTCGGTGGATGAGGCCTTTAACGAAATTGTACGATACGGCCGGGAGTTTTTCCCCAGCTTCACCTACGAAACACAGAATAACGATGTATTTCAGGGAGCGGTGACGATAGAGTCGCTGCTTCGTCCGTTGGTGGGAGCCCGCCAGATTTTTGGGATCATTGGTATCATCGTGTTGATGTTTTTTACCCAAGGATTGCTGCACAGCCTGAAGCACGTTCTCTTCGATACCTTCGACATTAAAGAGCGCAAGCACCCCATTATGGATGTGGTTTATAATTTCTTTGGCTTCAGTTTGATTGGAACTGTATTCCTGTTTTTCAGCCTCGCCATTTCCACGATCTCTCTTTTTAACCTCAGCCGAATCCAAATTCCCTTTACCGATATGGTTATTGAGCTTCCCTGGATTTATGACTTCCTGAATATCGTACTGCCCATTATTCTTGCCTTTATGATCTTGTATGTGGTGTTCCGGTTTGTGAGCGAGCGCAAGATTAAGCCAAAAGTAGCCCTGATGGCAGCTTTAACCTATACCTTGCTGTTCGAGATCGCAAAATTCGGCTTAAGTGCCTACCTGGAATATGCCTTTTCAACATACCGGTACTTTTATCAGGGATACACCATTCTTATTCTGTTGGGCGTTTGGACGTTCTATACAGCTCTCTTGTTTGTGATCAGCGCAATTATGGCGAGGGCCTACAAGGATGTGTTTTTAGGAAACCGCCCCGCCATTGAAGAAAATCCATACACAGCTATTTCCTGATGCCTTCAAAACTATCGCGGTCTTTTTATGAACGAGATGAGGTGGTGCAAATCAGCAAGGAATTAATCGGGAAGGTGATTTGCACGAATTTTGATGGGGTACAAACGGCCGGAATTATTGTAGAGACCGAGGCTTATAACGGACGAACAGATCGGGCCTGCCATGCTTATCCGGATGTTCGAACGGCTCGCACAGAAACCATTTATGGTCCTCCGGGCTATGCTTACGTGTATTTATGCTATGGAATTCATCACCTGTTTAATGTTGTAACGAATAGGGAAGGTCTGGCTGATGCTATCCTGATTCGGGCTATTCAACCTATTGAAGGTGAGGACATTATGGTTCAGAGAAGAGGGAGGGATAAACTACAGCCAGTTATTACGAATGGTCCGGGCAAGTTGTCCCAGGCAATGGGAATTACTACTTCGAATAATCAGAGTGATCTTCTTGGAGATATAATCTGGATTGAAGATCGTGGGATTAAATTCGCGGAAAAGGAGATAGAGGCGAGTCCCAGAATAGGAGTGGATTACGCCGGGGAAGATGCCGAACTGCCATGGCGTTTTACGGTGAAAGGATCAAAATGGATCAGTAAATAAAAAAACCCGATGCAAATGCACCGGGTTTTGAAATCAATGTTAACAGAGGTAAGGATTAACCATCACTTCCGTCATTGGACCCACTTTGCTGAGCCGATTCACTCTTAATCTCTTCAAATCGTTTTGCCACCTCAGGGTGTGCCTGAATAGCTTGTGCAATCTGCTGAAATTTCTGAGGAGAAAGTCCTTCGTCCTGAATAGCAGTCATATAACCCTGTTGAACTTTCATAGTTATTTCCTGTAGTTCAGGCTGTACTTTCTGAAGGGTTTGCTTTTCATCTTCAGTTACATTTACCTGTCCGGCCATTTGTGGATTTTGCTGAGCCATCATAATCTGTTGAAAACGGCTATACTCCATCTCTTCTTCTGCAATAACTTCTCTCATCTGCATGTCAGCCTCTTTCTGCAAACCTTGAACAGCTTCAGATACATTAACAACCATTTCGAGTTGCTCATCAGTAACTTCTTCAGGGCTTAAAGGTTCAGGTTGAGGCGGCATTTGCTGTTGTTGAGCGAAAGCAGTAGCTGTGCTAAGAACTGCACCCAAAATTATAACAAATGAATAACGCACTAATTTTTTCATAAAAGGTATTTTGTTTAAGTATTGAATTATTAATGAATAACTAACGGTAACTATTCTACTAATGCAAACCATTGGCCGAAATAAATGTTCTCCGTTCTCCATGTTTTTACACCTTCTAACATTAGCCGGGGGTGTAAAACCGGCTATTTCTTTTATAAAAGGGATTGAGGCTTAATAATGATTTAACATTAAAGGAAATTATTTCCCGATTGGCTGTGTTGAGGCATTAGCATAAATCTAAAATCAATCATTATTACACAACCATGAGAACATTAAATAAAATAACATCCGTATTAGCATTAACTATTTTCGCACTTTCATCTTTAGCTTTAACAAAATATGCCGCCACTAGCTGGACGATTGATAAAGCCCACAGTGCAGTAAATTTTGAAGTAACTCACTTCTTTACACCGGTAAATGGTGAATTCAATAACTACGAAGCTACTGTTAACTTCGATCCTAATAATCTTGAAGAAAGCATGATCGATGTTAAAATTATGGTGAACAGCATTGATACAGACAACGAGAGAAGAGACGGTCACCTGAAAACAGCGGATTTTTTCAACGCTGAAAAATGGCCATACATCACTTTTAAAAGCTCCAACATTGAGAAAACCGGAGACAACAAGTTTGTAGCAAACGGTACGCTCACGATTAAAGATGTATCCAAAGAAATTGCACTGCCATTTACATTACTGGGTATGAAAGACAATCCGATGAAAGAAAATACTATTGTGGCAGGTATCACAGCCTCTACAACCGTTGACCGAACCGACTATACTGTAGGAACCGGCGACTGGGCTTCTGATGCGGTAATCGGTGATGAAGTAACTGTTGACCTTAACCTTGAGCTAAACAGCAAAAAAGGCAACGGTTCCACAAAATAAATTAAGAAATACCGGATATTTCGAAAGCATCGTTTCATTTGAGGCGATGCTTTTTTTATTTTAGGGGTTCATACCAAGCATCAATCAGATCAATGAATAAGAAACGTTTTATAGTTTTATCCGGCTTTATAATAATTGCGGCACTCTCACGTATTATCCCGCATCCTTATAACTTCGCTCCTATAGGAGCTATGTCTATTTTTGGGGCAGCCTATTTCACGGATAAGAAATTTTCTTTTCTGGTGCCCCTTTTTGCTATGTTTATCAGTGATCTGCTGGTTAACAACCTGTTGTATGCAAACTTTTATGGCGGTTTCACGCTCTTCACGCCCGGGTTTTACTGGATGTACGGCGCCATAGCCCTAATCGTAGTTGCCGGTATTTTTATTCTGAAGAAGGTGAACACGACAACGGTTATTGCCGGAAGTTTAAGTGCTTCTGTTATCTTTTTCCTGGTTACCAATTTTGGAGCTTGGTTAGGTAATCCCATGTATCCACAGGGTATTGAAGGCTTGTTGATGAGCTACACAGCCGGCATCCCATTTTTCCATTACACCGTAATCGGTGACTTGTTTTACTCTGGTGTAATGTTTGGAGCCTTTGAATATGCGAAAACCAAAACTCCTGCTTTCCAGAAAGCCTGAAGGTTAATTTAATTTCATTTTTTCGGGGCCGATAAGAACGGTATAATTGATCCATAAAAATTTTGATCAGCCTCTGAGCATTCAGAGACAGTAAATTATACTATGTTCGAATTATTCCCGGACCAGCCGGTTTATGATTACCCAACCTTACTGAATGTATTCTATTCATTGGTTTGGGCTTTTGCTCTTTCTTCCTTGATTGCGATTACCCATAAGGTGACGTTTTCAGGTCACCAATACCCAAAGAATTTTTTCCAGGGACTGGCGCTGGGTTCCATTGTTGCTGCTATGGTGATGATGGCCATTGGAGACAGCTTGGCTCGGGGTTTAGGAGCTTTTGGTGCATTGGCTATGATTCGTTTCCGAACCCGGATTCAGGACGTCCGCAATATCCTGTTTATTTTTGCTTCTCTAAGTGTGGGTTTGGCCATCGGGGTTTTTGGTTACACTATCGCTTTTGTGGGAACCATCCTTTTTTGCACCATGGCACTGGTGCTTCATTTAAGTCCGTTTAGCACTAAGGATGGAATACGGGGAACGCTTACTTTTCGCCTTCAGGACGGAAAGGGCCATGATCAGGTGCTGGCTATTCTAGATAAATACTGCACCGATTACGACGATGTTGAAATCACCGCCAGAAATAACGGCCGGTACGACTATGAGTACCAGATTGAGTTTATGCACGAAGGTGACAACCGAAAGTTTTTGGAAGAAATGAGGGCCATTGAACATACGCTGCGGGTCCGTATTACTTTTAAAGATTTCCAGGAAAACAATTAACGTGGAGGAATGATGCTCAAAAAAATAAATTCCTTTTACCTGTTTATAGCACTCCTCTTTGCCGGACTTTTTGCGGTAAATTCTCAATACTTTAAAGGAAGTAAATCGTTTGTTGGGGTCACGTATTCCAAAATTTATAATATCAACATTGAGAAGCCGGCGGTTGTTAAAAATGTGCATGTGGTTCCGGGGCAAACGGTAGAGCCGGGCGAGATTCTGGTGGAGTTAGAGAGTCCACAGCTTAACCTGGAAATACAAAAGCTTAGAAAAGAGCTGGAGATTTATGAATCGCAGAAGATAGAGCAACAAAAGCTACTGGAATCAGAACTGGAGCTTTTGGAGTCTCAGAAAAGGATAATCCGCAATGAAATTGAAAATGAAGTTGAATTATTGCAGCGTCGCATCCAATTAAACCGGTCGCTGACGGATTCCATTTTAGCTAACAGAACTTCTAATGCTGAGGATGATTCGTTAGGAACTCTTCAGCTTCAAATTAAGTCCATTCGCCAGAAAGGCGAACTCGAGTTGGAGGCAGTAAACATCCGTATTGCCGATTTGGAGCAGGATCATACTTTTGATCAGTCTCAGCTGGAGGCTAAAATTGAACTGGCCCGGCAGGAATTAAACTGGAAGATGCAGGAAGATCGCAACCTGAATAAGTATGCTACTTTTCCCGGAGTTATTGAGAGTGTATATATAAAACCCAACGAACAGGTTCAGGAATTTACATCACTGATCTCGATTAACCCGGTTAATCCTACTTCTGTGGTAGGGTATCTGGTTGGCAAAAAAGATCGCAGCCAGCAATTGGGGCAAACGGTAACGGTGCGCTCAATGGAGCACCCCGAACTGCAAACTACAGGATCTATTATCGGTTTTGGTTCGGTAGTTTTATTGCCCGAAGTCCTTCAGAAAACAACCACCATTCAAACGTTTGGCCTGGAAGTTTTTATTGAAATCCCGGAGAAAAACGACCTGCCTGTTGGAGAGAAAATTATCATAAGATGAGAACTGCTTTCCTCTTTCCTACCGTATTAATCTTTCTTGTGTTATCCAACCCGTTCAAAGCAACAGCACAGCATACCGTATCGGATTTTCTGCTCACCGCATTTGAAGACCGAAATACATCTCATTTTGACGCTCAAAGGGCATTTCTAAAGCCCCGCAATTATCGTTATCCCATCCTGGAAGAAGTTGAACTGCGTATGGGAAACGACGAACAAACGTACGAAGACCTGCAGTATGCATTACGAGTGAGACCGGGGAATCCATGGAGAATCCGACGGAATAATGCGTTTTTTAACGCCACCCGAAAAGAGTTAGAGCTTCAGAAAAGGCGGGAATACAAAGAGAATTTAATGATGCGTTATGAGTTGGCTTTAGAATATTTCCATAACCGGGAGTTGGCTGCAATGATAGAGGAAAGCTTGGATATTATTTCCCGCAAAGCCAACATCATGGAAGAGAACCTGCAAAGTGAACTTTTTGATGGAAAGGATTATTCCGAAGCAAAACTGGATCAGGTGGAGGCCATTGATAAGCTTGAAGAATCATTGGTTGAGTTAAACCGGATACAGGTCGAAATAGAACTTATTCTTGATACCGGTGACTTAAATTGGATCAATTTTTCACTTATAAAGGTAGAAACCATTGAAGAGCTTGCCGGAGATATCGCAACTCAATCAAACCCATCGGTAGAGCTGGATCTGATATCCCAACAGGCGGAAGTTGCCCGGCAGGAGGGCAGGGTGGAGAAAGCAGATTTTGACATCGGGTATGCTCAGCTCGAGTATTTTCCGTTCACTAACCGAAAATCCAATTATGGGTTCTCGGTAGGGGTTACGCTTCCGATTTTTAAAGATAACAAGCCACAAATTGCGGAAAGAAAGCTGGATGAGTTAGAACTGGAAGGAGAGCTCGAATTTGAGCAGCATCGC
Organism: Gracilimonas sp.; assembly: GCF_017641085.1. Classification (NCBI taxonomy): domain Bacteria; kingdom Pseudomonadati; phylum Balneolota; class Balneolia; order Balneolales; family Balneolaceae; genus Gracilimonas; species Gracilimonas sp. The sequence goes on from NZ_JAEPPI010000003.1 coordinate 465,360, forward strand.
GACTCAATCAATAAAATCAGGGAGTACCAGCACTTAAAGAATTTAATTGCCCAGCACCGGCTTATGCTTAAAAAGGTGGATGAGCTGAATTTGAAAGCCATGCAAAACAACCTGGCCAATAGCGAAGATTTTGATCCCCTCACCATCCTGGATTTACAGGAAGGCATTGCTAAACTGGACGAAGTAATTTTGAAATCGAGGTTTCGGGTATTATCACAGTTTGTCGATTTTCTTTATACTTATGATGCACTCGCTAAGAGTCCGCTAACTAATTACCTGTCAGAAGACTTAATGCTCATAGAATGAATATCCTAATTACCGGCGCTACTTCCGGAATCGGCAAAGAACTGGCCCTTCAACTAACTTCAAAAGGGCATAAGGTCGGCTTAATGGGAAGGCGAACGGAGCGGCTGCAAGAGCTCAAAGATGAAATCGGAGACCTCGCATTCATCAGAACCCTGGACGTAACCGATCACGAAAAAGCGGAAGAGGTATATAATAGCCTCATCGATGAAATGGGCGGAATGGATGTCATGATTTTGAATGCAGGCATCGGGCGCATTCAGATGCTGCCGCCCTGGGAAGCAGAATCAAAACTGATTGAGGTAAATGCCTTGGCCTTTGCCCACGGTTGCCATTTTGCAATGGATTATTTCAGAAATCGGGAAAGCGGTCATATTGTGGGGATGTCATCAATGGCAGCCTTACTGGCTCATCACCGGGCAGCTGCCTATACCGCTTCCAAGCATTTCATTTCAAATTATATGAAAGGGTACCGGCAAAAAGCGAAGCGGATGAATGCCGAAATAACGATCACGGAAATTCGTCCCGGCTACGTGTGGACGGAGATGACAGAGCGGGCGAAGGGGATGTTTTGGGTGGCACCGGTAGAAAAAGCTGTAAGCCAAATGGTGACCGGTATAGAAAAGAAGAAAAATTATGTATATGTAACCAAGCGCTGGCAGCTGTTGGCCTGGGTTGCCAAATTGGTACCCGAATGGGTGTGGGATCGACTTTAATTTTTATTTCTGCGACAGCGCTCGCTGCAGTATTTTACATTCTCCCAGTCATCTTCCCATTTCTTTCGCCATTTAAAAGGGCGGTTACAAACCGGACAAATCTTCTCAGGTAAGTCCGATTTCTTTCTCATCTTAGTCATCGCTTTTGACAAGGGATAATCGGGCGGACTTTTTAGTTTGATTCAGAACAACGGCTTTTGCTTTTCGGGTGATGCTTGCCAGCTTTTCACTTTGCAGCTCTCCTGCCATTGTTCGTACTTCGTCAACATGATCTTTCCATACATCGGTAAATAAGTTCTTAGTCACCTCTGTCGGTGATACGGAATCATCCTGACCTCGATTTCTCTTCATCGGAAGGATACGACTTCTATTCTCTTGCTTTGATTTCTTCATAACTTTCCTCAAGGTTTATCATCGGCTTTGGATATGAATCTCCAATCTCTACGGAATGTAACGTTTGTTGTTCGGGATTCATTTTATGCGGCTCATGAATAAATTCTTTAGGGACTTTTTCAAGCTCCGGTATCCAGTGCCGTATGTAATCACCTTTTTTATCGTATTTCTCAGCCTGATTGATAATGTTGAAATATCGGTTCCTCGGGTCGTGACCTACCGTTGAGTTGTAAGCCCAATTTCCATAATTGCTGCACGGATCGTAATCCAATAACAGCGATTCGAAATACTCGGCTCCCATCCTCCAATCTATATTCAGATTCTGGGCAAGGAAACTCGCTACATTCTGCCGGCCACGGTTACTCATGTAGCCGGTAGCGTTCAATTCACGCATGTTAGCATCAATAAAAGGAATTCCGGTGTTACCTTCAGCCCATTTTTTAAAATCTTTACGATCGGTTCTCCACGTTCTTTCTTTGGACTGAATCCCTGATTGCCAAAACAGTTTATCGCCGTATTTCCAGGCCGAAAACCGAAAGTAATCTCTCCAGATCAATTCAAATATCATCCAGTAGGTGGAAACATTGCTTGTACGCTCGTCCTCATATTTCTTTACCTGCCCATAAATTCTGCGGGGTGAAAGGCATCCGTTAGCAAGCCAGGGGGAGAACTTTGAGGAATAATCAGTTCCCAAAAGGCCGTTTCGGGTGTATTTATAGTTCTTCAACTGGTCCTTTTCCCAGAAATATTCTTGCAGTCGTTTTAGAGCTTCATCCTCACCACCTTTGAAATCCAATACGGCCCGGTCATCCTCTGGGATGGCTTTAAGACCTAAATCCTTTAGCGAAGGTAACGGGGCTGAGTCAACACCCGGAATCTGCTTTACTTCACTGCGAAATTCGAGTTCTTTTCTTACTTCCGATTGGTTTTCCGTTTTCTTTCGGAATTGAGTGAATACATCCGGGATTTCATTTTTTGAGAAAGGGATATCATTAATATGAAACAGCGTGCTTCCCCAAACAAAATTCAGTTTATCGCCAATTTCATTTTTGATGCCTTCTTCAACATCAATTTCCTCTCGGGTAATTTCTTTGTGGGTAAAAGCCAGATCAACCCTATGTTCTTTTACTAGCTGTGGTAAAATCTCTTCAGGCTTGCCCATTATGAAAATTAAATCAAGGGAATGTTTTTGGAGATTCGATTTAAGATTCTCCAGCGATTCCAGTAAAAACCTTGCCCGATGCGCACCGGTTTTTGAAAAGCCAAAGGAGGTCGTCTCAAAATGCCGGGGATCGAAAATATATACGGGTAAAATTTCCTCGGCTTGTGAAGCTTTAGCCAATGCTTCGTTATCGTGCAAACGAAGATCATTTCTAAACCAAATAAGAGATCTCTTCATATCCTTTTTGATTAGTAAAAGCTGAAGCGAACGTCTTTCATTCCAAAAAATAAGCAGGACTCACATTTGGGAGTATATATCGGTATATTTATGGTTCGAAAAATTTCAAGATAAAGACCGATCAATAAATGAAAAATGTTGTGCTAATCCCCGGTGATGGAATCGGGGCGGAGATCACTAATTCCGTAACTACTATTCTGAAAGAAGCAGGAGCTGAGATCAATTGGATTGAGTGCTCGGCAGGACTGAAAGCCTACGAAGAAACCGGAAATCCCCTTCCTGAAGAAACTATCGAAGCTCTGGATGAGCATCGGATATCACTGAAAGGACCCCTGACTACGCCCGTTGGATCAGGATTCAGGTCGGTGAATGTGGCACTTCGGCAAAAATTCAATTTGTATAGCAACATCCGGCCGGCTCGTACACTGCCAAGTATCGACAGCCCATTCCGGGGAGTGGATATGGTGCTCTTCCGGGAAAACACTCAGGGTTTATATATCGGCAAAGAGGAATGGATAGAAGAAGCAGATAACAAAAAGCATGCTGAAGCTATTGCGGTTGTAACAGAAGAAGCCAGTGAGAAAATTATCCGTGCGGCTTTTGAGTATGCCGTTAAGAATGAGCGAAAGAAAGTGACGCTGGTTCACAAAGCTAATATTTTAAAACTGACAACGGGTCTATTCCTTGAGGTTGGCAGAAAGATTGCTAAAGAATATAAAGACATCGAGTTTCAGGATCTGATTGTTGATAACATGGCCATGCAAATGGTTCTTCGTCCCCAGCAGTTTGATGTGGTAGTTACCACCAATCTGTTTGGAGATATTCTATCTGACCTGGCATCGGGACTGGTGGGTGGACTTGGAGTTACCGGAGCTGCTAATATCGGTGATGATGCTGCGATGTTTGAAGCTGTTCACGGTTCCGCTCCCGATATTGTTGGGAAGAACGTGGCCAACCCAATGGCGCTTTTGTTTTCTTCATTAATGATGCTGGAGCATATTGATCAAAAGCAGATTGCTGAAAACATTCGAAAAGCAGTTTATAAAACACTTGTAGAGAAGAAGGTGTATTGCACGCCGGATATTGGAGGTGAAGGTACTACTTCGACATTCACTCAGGCTGTGTGCGACAATATTTGATGAACGTTTAAATACAGTACACAAGAAAAGGCTGCCAGTAGGCAGCCTTTTTTATATCAGGTTGTTGGTAGGATTTGGTCTATCCAAAGAGCTTAAACAAAGCCCAGCTGATAATAGACATCACCAGCCCGAAAGCCAGCGCCCAGCCAAAGCTTTTAACTTTGAATCCTTCTACCATGGCATCCACCAGCATAATAAGGCCGGCGTTAATCACCCACACAAAGAGGCCGAATGTGAGAATAGTAATTGGTAAGCTCAGGATTAATAGAATCGGTTTCACAAATACATTTATAATCGCGAGCAGAGCGGCTACAAAAACAGCACTCCAAAAATTCTTAATTTCGACTCCTTTAAGTAAGCTTGCAGTGGCATAGATGGAAATACTGTTTAATAACCAGGCCCAAATCATAATGGTGGAATTTTGTTAAAAGTGGCCTTTCTGTACGAACCCGACTGCAAAATGGTTACATTTAACTAAAAATTGATTGGATGGAAACGATACATAAATCATTTGAAGAACTCAGCTCCGTTCAGCTGCAGGATATTTTCAGGCTCAGGCAAAACGTATTTATCATAGAGCAGCAATGTTTCTATGAGGATATTGATGGAGCTGATGCCAAAGCAGAACACCTGTTGATCTACGATGAAGAAAAGCTGGCGGCTTACCTGCGGATTTTTCCCTATGGAGTAAAGTATAAAAATGAAGCTAATATGGGTCGGATAGTCGTTGACCCGGAGTTCAGAGGTACTGGTTTAGGCGAAAGGCTTATCAAAAAGGGAATTGAGCTATGCGACAAAAAACCGATTCGGATTGAAGCTCAGGCAGCTTTAGAAAAATACTATAATGGCTTTGGCTTTAAGGCAGAAGGAGAAGTATATGTGGTAGATGAGATCGACCACCTGCAGATGGTATTAGCTTAGCTCTTGCTTTTTATTTTTAAGATCATCTACAACTTCCAGATATCCTTGCTCAAGTTGATCGATTAAACCCGGAATTGATTTAAGGTTGATTGTCTCTTTACCAAACTTTTCTAAATCCTGGGCTATTTCGTTTAAAGCGGTAAGACCTACATACAAAAACATAGGTTTCAATTTGTGCGATTCAGCCCCCAATTCCTTCCAGTGTTCTTCTTGGTGTGCTTTCTTGATCTTATCAATATGTTTGGGAGTCTCTGATAACATGAGGTCTATCATTTCCACCATCACCTCGTTGTCGCCCCCGGTAATATTCTCCAAATAACTCAGATCAATTTTCCCCATAAACCAATAGTCCTTTAAACTTTATGAAACAAATGTAGGTAACTTTTTATAAATAAAGTATTCAAATATGGGTAATATTTTTCTGGAAGAGGTTCCTGGAAACACAGAATATCCATGCCTTATAAAGTGAAGAAGAGAATAAATGTAAAGGTGGATCAGCCTGTAAATATTACAATGCCCACCAGCACAAGCACCACGATTTTAAATATAAAAGCCTTCCAGTTTCTCATTTTAGAATAATTACTAACCAAAGAGGAAATGGATTGAAAGCAATTATACGGTAAAAGTCAAGTTATCCACAGCTGCTTAAATAAAAATTTTTAAGAAATATTTATTTCAGGCTGCAAATTATGTGATTTTTTGTATGTGGATAATTCAACGATTGAGTTATCCACAAGACCAGTGCTTTACTCAACAGTTACACTTTTGGCCAGATTTCTGGGCTGATCTACATTACACCCACGATTAACGGCGATGTAGTAAGAAAGCAACTGAAGAGGGATCACCGTCAATAATGGAGAAAGCACATCCATGGTTTCAGGAACTATGGATTTAAACTCGGCAAGTTTTTCTACTTCTTCATTTCCGGGATTTGTGATAGCAATTATTCTTCCCTTTCGCGCTCTCACTTCCTCAATGTTGCTGATCATTTTGTCGTTGGTGTGTTGGGTTGCAGCGATCACCACCACCGGCATCATTTCATCAATCAGCGCAATGGGGCCGTGCTTCATTTCGGCAGCCGGGTATCCTTCAGCGTGAATGTATGAGATCTCCTTGAGCTTTAATGCACCTTCAAGGGCAACAGGGAAGCTGTAAGAACGACCTAAGTACAAGAAATTGGGAGCATATGAAAAGAGATTCGAAATTTCCTTGATCTCATCGGTAGATTCTAAAATCTCTTCTATTTTGGCGGGGATCTGTGCTAACTCGCCAATCAGTTTTTTAGCTTCTTTTTTGTTAATGGTCTTTTTATACAGTCCCAGTTTAATTGCCATCATGGTGAGAACTGTAACCTGTGCAGTGAATGCCTTAGTGGATGCAACCCCAATCTCAGGTCCTGCATGAATATACACGCCGGCATCGGTTTCCCTGGCTATGGTAGATCCAACAACATTAACCACACCCAGAACCAATGCCCCTCGTGATTTTGCCTCCCGCAGTGCGGCAAGAGTATCGGCAGTTTCACCACTTTGGGAAATTACGATCATTACATCGCCTTCCCCAATAAGCTGTTCTTTGTATCGAAACTCGGAAGCATATTCTACTTCCACCGGAACTTTGGCCAGATATTCAAACAAATACTCGCCCACTAATCCAGAATGCCAGCTGGTACCACAAGCTGCAATAATAATTCTTCTGGCGTTTACCAGCTGATCCATAATTCCTTCGATGCCGCCGAGGGTGACTGTACCTTCTTCAGCATTAATTCTACCTCTCAGGCAATCGGAAAGTGCTTTGGGTTGCTCAAAAATTTCCTTGAGCATGAAATGGTCATACCCGCCTTTCTCAATTTCTTCAAGACTTAAAGCGAGTTCGTGAATTTCCTTGGAAAGCTCTATCTGGTCGGCGGATTCTACTGTGTAGTCATCCTTCCTGATGACTGCGATTTCACCGTCATCCAGGTAAATAACCTTATCGGTATAAGCAGCTACGGCGGATGCATCGGACGCGATTAACATTTCACCTTCCCCAACACCAAGTAAGAGTGGGGAGCCCTTACGTGCCACTACTATTTGATCCGGGAAATCTGAATGAACAAGGGCGATTCCATACGTACCATTCACCTGATGTAGTGCTAATTGAACAGCCTTCTTCAGATCCGAAGCATCTTTTTCGAGAAAGCTTTCGATCAACTTGGTAAGTACTTCGGTATCAGTTTCCGAATAAAAGGTGTATCCCTGATCGCTTAATTTCTTTTTCAGGGTGTTATAATTCTCGATGATGCCGTTATGAACAAGAGCCAGCTTGCCGTTTTGCCCGGTATGAGGGTGTGAATTGATATCATTAGGTTCGCCATGGGTAGCCCACCGGGTATGGCCAATTCCTACGGTTCCATTCTCCGATGAGGTGATCATTTTCTCAAGAGAAGCAACTTTCCCTTTCCCTTTTTTGATCTTCAGCTCTCCGTTTATGATGGCTAATCCGGCAGAGTCATATCCCCTGTATTCGAGTCTCTTGAGCCCGTCGATAATAATTTTGCTGGCTTGTTGATCGCCAATGTACCCTACAATTCCACACATACAGTTTTAACTATTAAAAATTTTTTTTGGCTTATTTAATCCTTAAATATAATGCGAAGTTTAAAGAATGACGATTATAATTTCTTACCAATAAACACTGCTTTTATATATGGGGATTTGTTTTTTTAATGATGATCAGGTTAAAAGGTTCCAGCCACTCACCTTAACACGGCCAATGGATGACCTGAGGGTGGGCATACTTACAATTCGGAAGAAATGGATTAAGTCGCTCGAAAACAGTGAGTTTAGTCGGTTATTGCCGGATTATTTGAATGGCGTTTTTGAAAGAGGAAAGGTAGAAGGGAATGAGGAGGTACTCTGGCTCAACTCAAGAATGTTGCCCTCCCAAAGTTTCCTCGGTGCGTTGAAGGCTCTTCAAGAAGGACAAAAACTGGTGTTCAAAGGAGTAACGGTTGCTGCTAAGGTGGATGCTAAGTCCTCGGCGAAAATGTTTAGTGAAAACAGCTTTAACGACGCTGGCTTGGATACTATTGAGGTAAAAGAAGTTATTCACCTCGAGCATTTGTGGGATTTACTCTCGCTGAATTCTTATGAAATTGAAAAAGACATTCAGCTTTTGGGGTTGAAGTCAATTTCAGAAGAGAAAGAGGAGGTTCCTGAATCCGTTTATCATCCCAAAAATACATTTATAGGAAAAGATGTCCATATAGAACCGGGATGTATTTTTATAGCTGAAAAAGGGCCGGTAGTCATTCGTGATGGCGCTACTATAGAAGCCGGCAGTATTCTCAGAGGACCCGTTGTAGTTGGTGAAGGAGCAACGGTAAAAATGGCAGCGCGAATTTATGATGGAACCACTATTGGTCCGGTCTGCAAAGTGGGAGGAGAAGTCGCCGGATGTATTTTTCATTCTTACTCAAACAAAGCCCATGATGGATTTGCCGGGAATTCCATATTCGGGCAATGGGTGAACCTCGGAGCTAATACCATTACCTCAAATCTTAAGAACGACTATAAAAACATCGATGTAACCGACTGGATTACGAAGGATCTTATCCAAACGGGCCGGCAGTTTCTTGGAACGGTGATGGCTGATCATTCCAAAACAGCCATTAATACTATGCTTAATACGGGGACCATTTGTGGGGTAAGTTCAAATGTGTTTATTGATGAACTTTCCCCAAAAGTAATTGACTCATTTACCTGGCTTGGTCCAAGGGGGCCTGCTATTTATCGGTTTGAAAAGGCAATCGAAGTGATGCAGGCCATGATGAAACGTCGCGATGTTGAACTAACCGACGACTACAAGCGGATGATGAAGCATATATTTACTTCCCGCTAACTATGGCAGGTTTATTTCATCATACATGGCTTTGGTCCGGATGATGTTTCCTTCCATATTTCCAAGATATCGGCGGGATTCGAGGTATCGGCCGGTATTGTAGGCATCATAGTTGGAGGCGGTAGAATCCACACTGCTGATTCGCACCTGCCTTGAGGAATGTATAAACTGATTGTCGCCAATCCACATCCCAACATGTACTACTCTGCGGCTTCTGTTTTCGGTAGCAGGGCTGCCAAAAAACAATAAATCGCCTGGCTGCAGTTGGTCCCAGTTTTTCTCTTCGTCTACTTTCACTCCTGCGTGTACCTGCTGAGAGGCGTCTCGTGGAATAATCATGCCATTCATGAGGTATATAGTTTTAGTAAAACCACTACAATCCACGCCTTTAGTGGAGGTTCCTCCCCACAGATACGGGATGCCCATCATACTTCTGGCAGTTTGAACTAACGACTCTCGGGTAGCTTCCAGATCTTCGGTCCACTCAGAGAATGGAGTGGCTTCACTTTTCGGGATAAAGCCCTCACGTCCATCGGGGTATGAAATTCGATAATAACTTCCATTTGAACTTTCCAGCTTCAGAATGTTTCCGGCAGCCAGGTCACTTATTTTCTCCGAACTTTTAGAGGGGGAGGAGTAAGCAAATCCATAGGTATCCACGTAAATGAGCTTTTCAGCTGATTTCCATTCAAGATACTCGGACTTATTCATTCTATGCATACCGCCACTGTCTATCCAGGATAAATAATCTTCCGGTGTGCGAACGTAATACCATCCGCCATCTTTTTTCAGAACCTGAAGGGGCATTCCCAGTAAAGCCTGCGTAGCAAGCTGAGCTGAATGTCTCGGTTCGGATCTTATATTAGACACAGAATTATTGACTATGCCATAAATTTTATCCCCCAATTCAGCAGAAGGCAATACTTTAATGCTGTCTATATAGGAGATGTTAGCTTTTGCAAGGGAATCGAGCAGTGCTTGCTTAGCTTCAGCATTTGTCGTTTCTCCGGTCAGGAGAAAGGGACTTGCTCCTGAAGCCTGCACATTAAATTGATCCACTCTTGAATCAGGAACAAATGAATTTTCCACCTGGTCTATTAATCCCCGGAGGGTCTGTTGCCGGGGCCCGCTACAAGCTCCCAACAACAGAATTAAAACCAAAGCCAGTTTTAATGGATGTACTAAGTATTTCATAGATTTTGTTGACGAATTTTGCATTAATCTTGATCCCACCATAGCCTGCCATAGATAGAATTCTCTCCACCAAACTGACGCTGGATAGCCTCTTCATAATTCTCGGTGTTGTTGAGGGCTTCATCAGAGGTGTAACTCTGCCTTAAGGGGACGGCGTTACCATTTGGTTGCACCAGGTTGTCCGGGTAACCGGTTCGACGCCATTCAGCCCAGGCCTGATATCCATGCATAAACAAATGAATGTACCGCTGGGTTGAAATTTGTTCAACAGCGTTGCCCGGATCAAAGGTAATATCGGGTTGAGCCAAATAGGCTGTGGCCTGGCTGGCATCTCCGGTCCATTGGGCGATTGAGTTTTCGATGGCATCGTTATAGTTGGTTGCGGGGTCTTCGGTAGTCCAGTTTAAGGCTGCAGCCTCTGCGCGTGCAAATAGAACTTCCGCATAGGTTACCAAGTAAACGGGTGCATCCTGAGCATAAATGTCAGAGCCTAACAGAGAAAAGTCTTCAGTTCCAATGCTATCTTCTTCTCCAAACTGAAGCCCTGCATATCCGCCTCCATTTCTCACTTCATTACCGTAAACAGGCAGGCGGGGGTCATTATAAGGATTCATTAAATCAACAAGGCTAACTGTTAAAGCCCACCACTCCCGGATCGGAGGATCTACAATCTGTCCATACCAGTAGTTTTGATTATTCGCATCAGCTAAATGCTGAAACAGAAAGTTGTCCTCATTGGAGGTGAAAACACCATCATTCAACGCATCATTAAATTCAGTTTCTGCTAATGATGCGTTAACCTCTGATAGCCGCAGGGCCATCAGCAAGCGCAGGGAATTGCTGAATTTCACCCATTTCCCCATATCACCTTCGTAAATGATGTCATTGCTCAGGCTTCCGGATTCATCAATTTGATCGGCTGCTGCTTTAAGTTCAGCAAACAGATCTTCATAGATGGATTCCTGAGTGTCATAAACGGGGGTGAATTCTTCGGTACCCTGCAAGGCCTCAGAATAGGGAATATCTCCCCAGCGGTCAGTTACGTTCCAGAAAATGTAAGCTTTCAGGATTCTGGCAACGGCTTTTTGGTTTTCGGTGGTAGCTACCTCTTCTGCGGTTTTAAGGTTAACCAGTGGCCCTTGGTACCATCCGTAAAAGCTGGTTCCGCCTTCAGGATATAAAGATGCGTCCACATATTGCGTTTCGGCCAAATACTGGGCCATGTATTGCGCGTTGGGTGATGAACTCAAACCCGGCAGCGAGAGCATTGCGTTTGCTATAAGCTGAGGTGCTGCCGCATCACTGGGCTGGTTTGGATTATTATTTATGTTGTTGAATTCGACGAGATCGCAACTGCTGAAAATCGCAAATGCAATCAGTGTAATAGGTATGAATAATTTTTTCATGGTTCTCTGATTTAAAAGGTTAGTTTTACATTCAAGCCATAAGAACGGACGGTATTTAACTGTCCGGATTCGTACCAGGTAATGTCCTGGCTGCCTGATGACAACTCTGAAGGATCGAGACCCTGAGGTGCTTTTTGCCAAATCATAAGCGGGTTATTTGCAAACACGGCTACATTAATCGATTTCACAGGGATTCTGGACATAACCTTGTCCCCAAATGAATAACCGAGTTTAACCTCGCTTAGCTTGATGTAGGAAGCGTCAATTACCCAGTCCTCATATACTTCATCACCAATAAGGTCGAAGTAGTCGTGGGCATCTACATAGGCTGTAACTTCCTGTCCTGTTGAAGCAGAGATACCTTGTACTTTCACGCCGCCACCTTCACTGACGGGATCACGCACGTTGTTTCCTTTATCGTTTTTAGCTGCAGTCTGGCTGTGTAAACCTGTTCGGGTTGCAAGCATTTCTGACCGGCTGAAAAATTGTCCGCCTACCTGGAAACTGATCATAGTGGACAGACTAAAGTTTTTGTAGAAGAATAAATTCTGAAACCCACCGGTAAAATCAGGCAGTACAGACCCAAAATTGTGGGTAGCATCTGTCCAGAGTGGGAGGTTATCATCATCAAGAAGGATCATTCCCGTTTCAGAATCACGCTGGTAGGCACGCCCAACCAGGCTTCCGTAGGTTTTGCCTTCATAGGAATTCAGGTAACTGGCTGTTGAAGAGTACACCGTGGAACCATGATTATATAAATCGATGTCGGGGTGTAATTTCACAACTTCATTGGTATTGCGGCTCAGGTTAAAGGTGGAATTCCAGACAAAATCTCTTTGCTGAATGGGAGTACCGTTTAAGCTGACCTCAATCCCTTTATTCTCGATAAGTCCGGCGTTGATAATAGCCGATCCATACCCGGTTGTTCCAGATATGTTAAGTGGGATAATTTGGTTCTTGTTCTGTTGCAGGTAATAGGTAAAGTTCATTCCTACACGATCAAAGAACCGGATGTCGAAACCTGCCTCGTACGATGTAGAGAACGACGGTTTTATGTCCGGATTATTAATATTAGACGGTACATCCAAGGTATTCTGTCCATCATAAACACTGCCCACATTATAGACGGGGGTTGTCAGATAAGGACTTAAATCGGAACCGGCTTGTGCAAAGCTGGCACGGAGTTTTCCAAATGAAAGTGCCTCCAGGTCTAATAACTCACTAAATACAAAACTACCTGAGACGGAAGGGTACAGGTATGAATTGTTGTCTTTAGGAAGGGTTGAAGATTTGTCGGATCTCAGACTTAAATCAAGGAAATAGGTATCTGAGAAGCCGAGCGAAACCAAGCCGTAGGCACTTACAATTTTCTTTTGCTCCAGGTAATTAAACACATTCGGTCGATCAACCGAAGCGTTGATGTTAAAATAACCCGGTGACGTAAGTCCACCCACTGTTGATTGGGAGATGTAAGAGTAATTACGATCGTATAAGTTGGTTCCAAGCGTGGCATCCAGGGATACATTTGCCCAGCTTTTTTGGTACTGAGCCGATAACTCGTAATTCATCTCCTTGTTTTCGTACTTACCAACCGAATATCCGGGGGTAGAAGTGCCACCAAAATCGGTTTTTCCTTCAATATTCTGGATATAAATATCTCCCCGGATGTTAGCACTTACAACGAGATTGGGCATGGCTTCAAAGTGAGCGCCTACATTACCAAATACCCGGTCGCGGCTATCGGTGCTTGTATTTTCATAAGCTTCGAAGTATGGATTGGCCCAGTATAAAGGGGATTTATTGGTGATTTCTCCGGTCGAAGAACTTGGAGATCTCATATTCCAGTGCATAACCGTTCCATCGGGATATCTGTAATCTTTCAGCCTTCCCATATCAAGGTTTCTTTGAAACCATTGCCGGAAGTACCGAGACCCAAACTGAGAGCCCTGTGGAGGCCGGCGGGCTTCGTTGGTAGCGTAGTTGATATTTGCAGAAAAATCCCATTTGTCGCTGGCCTCAATATTGGCGCTTAACCCCAGGTTATTTCTGTTTAAATACGTATTGGGATAGACACCGGTGATCTTGGTATCGTTGAAGCTGAGCCTGAAATTTGTGCGCTCTTCTCCACCGGAAATGGTAACGCCATTGTCGGCGGTATAACCGGTTTCAAAAAAGTTTTGAATGTTATTGGGGTGAGCATCGAAAGGGGTAAGCTGTCCGTATTGCGGATCCTGTGGATAGAAACTGAAATATTCACGAACCAGAGTCCCATCCATTTTTGGTCCCCAGCTCTCATCCACATTAACCTGAACATACTTGTCGCCATTAGGCAATGTTCTCCATGTTTGAGACGAGCCGCCACCATACTTGTTCTGGTAACGCATAAAGTTGCCGGCTTGCTGGAAAGAAAGGTTTGAGTTGATCTGAACCTCAATACCTCCGGCTTCATTACCCTTATTGGTTGTAATCATGATGACTCCATACTGCCCTCTGATTCCATACAAAGAAGAGGCAGCCGGGCCTTTTAACACATTCACGGACTGTATGTCGTCCGGGTTGATATCCTGAGCAATGTTACCATAATCTTCACCGGCACTTCCGGCAAAATTGGCGTTCGAAATAGGCGTGCCGTCAATTACGATAAGTGGCTGTCCTTCACCATTTATTGAGTTCACTCCGCGTATTTTAATTGACTGCGTTCCGCCAAGGCTGGCTCCGGATGATCCCGTTACCTGCACACCAGCTATTTTACCTGCAAGAGATCCGATAACATTATTCTCATTGGAGTAGGTCAGGTCTTCTCCATTCACCTGCTGGGTGGCATAACCTATAGAACGTTCGGAGCGGTTAATGCCAAGTGCAGTTACTAATAGATCCTGACTTAAAGGAACCACCACCAGTGTCACATCGATTTGTGTATTTCCATTAATGGGTACTTCCTGCGTTTCATATCCTACAAATGAAAAAAGAAGGGTGTCTTGCAGGGAAGGGGCATCGAGCTCATAATTCCCATTGGGGCCGGTGGAAGTACCAATGGTTGTTCCCTTAACCCGGATGTTTACACCCGGCAAAGGTTCATTGGTTTCTGCATCTGTTACCGTACCCGAGATGGTTTCCGGTAAGGGGCTTTGGTCAGCTGACCGTTCCTCCTCAGGCAACTGTACAGCCAGGGTGTTGTCGGTTTGCCGAAACCGTAATCCTGTTTGCCTGGTTACAGTCATTAGAACTTCTTCTACCGTTGCCGTCATTCTCGGAACGGTTATGCGTTTGTTGCTCGACTCAATTACAGTCGTTTCATAAAGAAATTTAAAAGCTGTTTGCTGCTCTATTTCTTTAAAAACTTGCTGAATCGTTGCCCGCTCAAATTCAACGGTTACATCTACTTCACTAACACTTTGAGCCGAAGTTGTTCCGGCCATCAATGCTGTTGCGGTTATGAAACTGAATATAAATCCCCAAATAGTACAGAAAGACATATAAAGGATTGTTCTGAAGGTTATTATTTTCATAGATTACCAATGTTAATGGGCATAAGATGCCTGTTAAAATTAGAGGTCCGTTTTAATCCGATGCGCGAACATGAGTGATTAATTCGGGCCTTTTTTTGTATAAATCCTACTCGGCAGCTTGTATCGTCACAACCTGCTCTTCAATGGTGTATTCTATTCCTAAAATAAATTGAATAGACTGTAATACTCGTTCAAGGCTCATATTCTTATGTTCTCCTTTGAGCTTAGCATCCTGAAGCTGTTCGCCTTGTAAAATTATATCTACTCCGTACCACCTCTCCAGCATTTTAGCTACTTCAGAAAAAGGCTTATCATTAAAAATCAAAACCTGGTCTTTCCAGGCAATCTGTTCCCAGATATTTCCTTCACCTTGTTCAAAAAATTCTCCGCTTTGGTGATAGGTGGCCCACTGGTTTTCCCCAAGAATAATGGGTTGTTCGGGTGCACTACCTTCATTTTCATTTGGCTTGCCGGAAACCCCCACCTTACCTTCAATTACAGTGACTTGAATTTTCTCATCGTTACTGTAGGCCTTAATGTTAAAAGACGTGCCTAAAACCCGTGTTGTGGTATTTCCCACATGCACGATGAAAGGGCGGTTTTTGTCCGGGGCGATATCAAAAAAGGCTTCTCCTTCCAGGTAAACCTCTCTTGTTTGCGGGCTAAACTGTTCAGGGTAGCGGAGGGTGCTGCCGCCATTCAATGTAATTACCGAGCCGTCATTAAACCGGAAAGTGGAGGTTTGCCCATAAGATAGCTGCCGTTCATGTAATTCTGCAAAGTGGGATGCTTTGGAGGAATTGGAGGACTTACTTATCTGAAATGTGAAAACGAGGGCGATGGATACCACAGCAACCAACGCAAGACTCTTAACAACCAAAGATGTTTTTTGAAAGCTGGTAGAAGTAGTCTCCTGCTGTTCTTTTACTTTAGTAGGGGCTGATTTGGAAAAATAACGGGCAGCTATTAAATCTGATTCAACTTGCCGAAATAATTTTTTCTTGGATTGCTCTTTATTGATCGGAGTATGGCTGGCTTTGTTTAGTTTTTCTAAAACCTGCTCTAAAACCTCAACATTACCGGGAGACTGGGCCAACCATTGCTCAACGAAATCAAGCTCTTTTGGAGTACATATCCCCAAAAGGTAATTCACTAATAACTGATCTTCCGGTGCTTTTCTCATAGGATTTAATTGTTGCCTTTATTACTAATATCCAAAAATCAGGGGCTACCCTTATTTAAAATTTATATTCTAATAAAAGGGCCTCTTGAGCGCGTTGTGGCGGGAATATTTTTACAGGTACCGGAAATCTTTCAGTTCTTCCCGGAGAATTTTGAGCGCATGACTGATCTGCCCTTCCACTGTTTTAGGGGAAATATTCATCGTCTTGGCAATCTCCTTATAGTTCAGCCCTTCCTCTCGGCTGAGTAAATAGGCTTGTTGAGCACGTTCAGGTATTTTGGAGAGTGCAGTTTGGTAGGCGTCATCAAAATTGGGAGGATTGATTACGGGCTCTTTGGGCGGATGGGTTTTGGTCAAATCAAGGATGTGATTCTGAAGCCAGCTGTCGTATTTCTTCTGATTTCGCAGCTGCTTAAGGGCGTGGTTTCGTGCCGTTTTTATGATGTATCCCTTTACCGACGGGTGGTCGGGGTCGATATTATCCCGGGCTTCCCAGATTTTAAGAAAAACTTCCTGGGTCCAGTCTTCCAACTCTCTTGGGCACGATGTGTAATATGATAAGAAGGAAACAATATCATCGAAATATTGCTCAAAAAAGAGTTCAAACTTTTTCCTTCCTAACATGCTTGATCTGTAACCTTATGAGGGCTATGGCTTTATAATTTTATCTGATTTAAAATGTGAAATCAGGTCTAAAAATCATAATAATAATTTAATGGGGATAGCGCAGCTGATATGATGTAAACGAAAGTTAATTTATTACATCGGCGTGGGTTTAATCAGAAAAGATTTATTGTTTCGGAGAGCAATCTTTTAGGAGAGGCTTTTAAAAAATCCTTTTCGTAGTTATATAAGTTTCCCTCCAGTAAGGATGATCCAACCCGGAAACTTTCACCCCATTCGTTGTTGATGCATGCAGAAATTCATCCCGGTTAATCATTACTCCTACGTGATAGGTTGTTCTCCCGGTTTTGAAAAAGACCAAATCCCCCGTTAGAACCTGTGATTTTTTCACTTCTTTGCCGGCCTGCAATTGCTCGCGGGTGGTTCGGGGTATCTGCATCCCAAAATAATCTTCAAACACTACCTGCATGAAAGCAGAGCAATCGATTCCATCGTAGCCTGAACCTCCTAACAGATATGGGGTTCCTTTCCAGTCGTTGTAGGCGAGCTCTAAAAATTCCTGCTTCTCCTGAACGGAGGGCGGCATGGAAGATTCAACAAAGGTGCCGGACTCTTTACCGGATCTTGTGTCATTTTCGTCAGCGTCAGAAGGAGAGGAAGCCGATGGATTTTTTGGTGAGTTCTCTTCCCAAGGAATAGTGCCCCTTTCTACCGTTCCACAACCCGCAAACAGAAATAAAGCCAAACCAATAAGTGTACCCTTTGTCATAGCCGGATGATTTTTATTCTCGTCTGTAAATATAATGGGATATGCTTACTTTTAAATATCGAATTCTGATTTTCAGAAAACCAATCACAACACAATGAATCTATTAGTCAATATTGATCATGTAGCTACTCTTCGGAATGCGCGGGGTGAAGGATATCCCGACCCTATTGAAGCAGCAGAGGTTTGTGAAAAAGCAGGCGCTTCGGGCATCGTATTTCATTTAAGGGGAGACCGACGCCATATTCGGGATGAAGATGTTTACCGGTTGAAAGAATCAGTTCGCGGCACCCTGGATTTTGAAATGGCTGCCTCAGATGAAATGATTGATATCTGCACTGACATTGCACCTCATTTATGTACTCTTGTGCCGGAAGGAAGGGAAGAGCTGACTACCGAAGGCGGATTGAAAATGAAATCGGTATTCGATGATTACAAAAACCGGGTATTCCCAAAGCTGAAAGAAACGAACATTGAAATCAGCCTTTTTCTGGATCCCAATCCCGAGGATATTGAATTGGCAGCAGAACTGGGAGCTGATGCCATCGAATTACATACCGGAACTTTTGCCAATGCGGATCCTCAAAAACGCAGGCACGAACTTACAAGGTTGAGAAAAGGTGCCAAGCTGATAAACGAGTTAGGAATGAAAGTAAACGCCGGACATGGCTTGAACCTTGACAACCTACCTGATTTACTGGAAACGGTACCGCATTTGCATGATGTAAGCATTGGTCACGCACTGATCAGTAAATCCGTTTATTGGGGGTTGGAAAAAACCGTGAAGGCGTATTTAGAGATTATGGAGGATTATGCCTGAACGTACCCCATGGTGTAATTCTGCAATTTGAAAACCTCTGCCAAACATATCGCCGATCGTATCCGGTTGATGATTGCCACCAAGCAGTTTCAGGTGGGAGAAATGCTACCTTCAACCCGGGAACTCGGGCAACAGCTGGAAGCCAGTTTTCATACCGTAAGAAAGGCCTATCACATACTTGAAGAAGAAGGGCTGATACTGGGAGAGCAGGGACGCGGATTCACCGTAAAAAATCAAACAACCCTGCTGGATAAATCTGCACGGCTGGAAGTAGGGGGAGAAAAGATTCAGGCTCTGGTAGAGGAGCTTGTGGGATATGGACTGGATGAATCAGAGATAGAATTACTTTTCCAGGAACAGCTGGGTTTTATGGAATGGCCCGATCGCATTCAAACCTGTGCAAGTGTGGGAGAGAACCATGAGCTGGGTAAAATGCTTTCGGACGCAATCAAAAAACAGGTAGGCGTTAAAAGTCAGGTTATTGATGTGGATGAATATGAGAGTGCGGCAAAATATGATGCTTTATTTGTGCCCATTCACCTGATGAGCAATTTCAGAAGTCTCCGGGAAAGCCTGCTCATAATCCCCATTGTGTATGATTATGACCCTGATATTTTACTCTCCATGGTTGACCGTGCGGCAATTGCAACGATCGGCTTGGTGACGGGCAGCGAGGAGACCATACCCAAGATTATTGATGAACTGAAACGGTCGATTCATTTTGAAGGCTCGTTTGTCGCAGGAACCATCTATGGAAAATCTTTACCGCTTTTTGTTCGCGAATCAGACCTTATCTTATACACCCCTGAAAGTGCCCGGCTGGTGGAACAGAAAGTGCCGGAGCGAAGCCGGTTGCGGCTCGAATATTTGTTGTCTGAAAAAAGCTCCGAAATGATTCGGGCTGAACTCTGGGATCAATAGGAAATTTTAAATTTGAAATGCTAAATGTTGAATTACATGTGGTACTAATTCAACATTTAGCATTTAACATTCATCATTACATTGATAAAAAAAGTTATTACACAGGCTCTGGAAGCCATTGCCAAAGAAATTGAAGCCGTTCGGGAAACCCCATCTACCGATGTGCTGATGAACGGCGAACTCGAAAAGATTTCAGGAGAGTATATCTATACGTTTGAGTCTCAAAACCAGGGGCTTAAGTTCGCTGAAGAAATCCGGGCCAAAATGGATGGGAAAGAATTCAAGGTTCACGCCGTAGAATTTAAAGACAAAAAAGTGCGACTTGAGTTCCCCGAAAATAAAGGGTCAAAAGTTGATGAGGTGTATCTGGAGTGGGAGAATGATTACGTGCTCAAAAAAATGCAGGAGCACCTGTTTACCCTGCAGGAAAAATCAAAAGAAATCCCTCAGCTTAGAGCGCTCCTAAAACCGGAAAAGAATTTCAAAGAAAACACGGAAAGCCCGGAGCCGGTTTTTGATGACCTTCGCAACCCTTCTCAAAAAGAAGCTATAGAAAAATCGCTCAAGAACAATATTCTGTATGTGTGGGGCCCACCCGGAACAGGGAAAACAGCAACATTGGGCTTCATCATAGCCAATTTATTGAAGGAGGGGAAACGGGTGCTTTTTGTCTCTAACACTAACCGGGCAGTGGATGTAGGGTTGTTAAGCGTGATTGACGCCCTCTATGAAATTGATCCGGGGTTTAGTCTACAAAATACGACCCGATTCGGGGAAGCCGCACTGGATGATCCCCGGCTGGAAGACATCCTGTTTGAACATCAGGTAAAAACAAAACTGGACAGTCGAAAAGCCGATGCCGTTCAGCTGAGTAATACGCTCAGTAAGTATCAGTCGCTACAGGAAAAGATTGACGACATGATGCGCAACGGGGAAGAGGTTCCGGAAAAACTGGATTTAGAGTGTCAGCTGGCTGGTAACAAGATAGATGAACACGGGGGAGTAGAAGAGCTGGAAGACAAAATTGACCGGCTTATGAACCTGAATGAGCGCTATGAGCTGAAAAAGAAGCAGCTGGTGGCAACCACGATGGCCAAAGTGTGTACCTCTGAGTTGTTTTATGGTATCAGCTACGATGCCGTTGTTGTTGATGAAGGTTCGATGGCAGGGATTCCATATCTGTTGTTGATGGCTGCTAAAAGTAAGAATCACCTGATTATTGCCGGCGACCCGATGCAGCTTCCACCCATCGCGATTACCAACGACGGGGAAGCCCGTGAGTTTCTGGAGCAGGACATTTTTACCTATGTATCAAAATCAGATACCACGGAAGCGTTGTTTAATTGGCACGATGAGAACCCTGAATTCACCTGCTTTTTCGATGTTCAATATAGACTGAAAGACGATTTAGCAGGGGTGATTAGTTCTGTTTTTTATGAGGGCCGGCTGAAGTCGGATACAACTGAAGAAGAGATGAAATCCTTGCCGGATACAACCGGTTCGGTGGCGTTGGTAGATACCGCAAAGTACAATCCGTATCTGGAACAGGAAACCGGAGAACGAGGCTTCAAGCCAATCAATGAAGTTCACCATAAACTGATTGAAGAAAGCCTGAAGCGCCTTACCCGAAATTATGCCCCGGAGAACATCGGGGTTATAGTTCCATTCAGAAACAGCGTATATAAAGTTCGGAATCACCTTTGGGAATCCGGATTTAAAGACATTGAAGTGGGCACTATTCACACCTTTCAGGGGAGGGAAAAGTCAGTCATAATATTTGATACGGTGATGAGCGGTGAATGGCAGAATGGGAGCATGCGGCATTATTCCGTGCGGCCGTTTGACGAAGCCAAAAACGGGCTCAGTGTGCCCCGTTTGCTGAACGTAGCTTTTTCCCGCAGCAAAGAGTTATTGGTCATCATAGCGGATATGCAGCATGTGGAACGAGTATATGGAAAGAAATTTCTGGGACGCTTGTTGCATTCAGTGAAGCAAATCTCTATTTAGGTGACACAGATCACCGTTGAATCGCAGATATTCGAAAAAATTCAGCATTGATTTAAAAAAAGGTTGAATTGTAGTTCCTAACACTCTTATATTTGGTGCTCTCTGAGAAGAGAAAAATTTATTGATATAAGCGGGAATAGCTCAGTGGTAGAGCATCTCGTTGCCAACGAGAAGGTCGCGAGTTCGAATCTCGTTTCCCGCTCAAAAAGGCAGTTAAGGAAACTTAGCTGCCTTTTTTGTTTTATAGAGAGAACATGCACCAGACTTATATCATATATAGTGAAAACAGGGACCGGTACTACGTCGGGTCGACTTCAGTTGGGGTCGCCCAAAGAGTAGAGCGCCACAATGTCGGCTGGTCACGATCCACTAAATCGGGGATTCCGTGGGTGATTAAATATGTGGAGACTTTTGCGAGTAAATCAGAAGCCTTAGCAAAGGAACGGCATATCAAGAAACAGAAAAGTCGAAGTTATATTGAAGCGTTGATCGATTCAGATTCAAACGAGTGGAATGAAGAATAAGAAATAATTTAGGCCAACGAGAAGGTCGTCCCGAGCATTCGGGAAATCTCGTTTCCCGCTCAAAAGGCAGTTAAGGAAACTTAGCTGCCTTTTTTGTTTTATAGAGAGAACATGCACCAGACTTATATCATATATAGTGAAAACAGGGACCGGTACTACGTCGGGT